>JBFGIA010000008.1:0-34576 GCA_041577935.1 Gemmatimonadota bacterium
GACGGTCAACGCGGCCGAGATCGAGCGCGTTCCGGCTCAATCGATCGAGAAACAGATCCAGGGGAAGGTCGCCGGAGCCGACATCCAGAAGAACTCCGGTGCGCCCGGCGGCGGCATTCAGGTAAACCTGCGTGGCGTCTCGTCGATCAACGCCGCATCCGAGCCGCTCTACGTCGTCGACGGCATCATCGTCTCCAACGCGGCGGTGGTGAACAACCAGGATGTGGTGCTGCAGTCGAGCGGCGGATCGAACCCCTCTGTCTTGCAGCAGGACCAGGTCAACCGCATTTCCGACATCCCGCCCGAGGACATCGAGTCGATCGAGATCCTCAAGGGCGCGTCGGCGTCGGCGATCTACGGCTCCAAAGCGTCCAACGGTGTGGTGATCATTACGACCAAGCGGGGCCGGCCGGGTCCGCCACGGGTCGACATCACCCAGCGGTTTGGCGTGTTCGACCTCTCCAACAAGCTCGAGTACCGCACGTTTAGCAATAACACCGTCGACGAGGTTGTAGGTGTTTTCGGCGAGGCGGCGCGCGAGCCATTCCTTCAGGGTCGGGTGTTCGATCACGAAGAACAGCTGGCCGGTGAGCACGATCTCTCCTCGGAGACGATCGTCAGCGTCAGCGGCGGCGATGACAACACGACGTACTATGCGTCGGGCGCTATCAAGAACAACGAAGGCGTCGTGATCAACACCGGCTACGAGCTGCAGTCGATGCGCGTCAACGTGGAGCAACAGGTCGGCTCGCGGGTGACGGTCGGCGTCAATACGTCGGTGATCCACAGCCTCGCACAGCGGGGTCTTTTCAACAACGACAACTTCCTGGTGACACCGTACTTTGCGCTGCCGTTCATTCCACGGTTCTTTGACCTGACACAACGAGCGGACGGGTCGTTCCCGGAGCCGCCGTTTGGCGGTGGTACCAATCCGCTCCAGACGTTCACGCTGGCCGAGAACGAAGAGGATGTGTGGCGCATCCTCGGTGCGGTCGACCTGGGGTGGGACATCTGGCGGCAGGACGAGGACGCGCTTCAGCTCTTGGCCAGCGGTGGTGTCGACTGGTTCCGTCAGAAGAACGACTTGCTGTTTCCGCCCGAGCTGTTCTTCGAGCCCGCGGATGGACAGCCGGGCACCTCGCTCATCTCGGACAGCGACAACTTGAACCTGAACTCCAGCATAAACCTCGTTTACACGCACAGTCCGGGCTCGTACACGTCGCGCACCTCGGGTGGTTTCCAGTACGAGGAGCGAGATCTCAACATCGCCCGGATCGTGGCCCAAAACCTGATCGCCGGTCAGCCAAACGTGAGCTCGGGGACCAACATCCAAGTCGACGAGCGGCGCGAGTTGGTAAAGGACTTCGGGTTCTACGCCCAGGAAGAGTTGCTCATGCTCGATGAGCGGTTGACTCTTACCGGCGCCATCCGCGGTGAGCAGTCGAGCGCCAACGGCGATGACGAAGAGATCTTCTGGTACCCGAAGGCGTCGGCGTCGCTCCGGTTTCCGGAGGTCAGCGACGTTTTTGACGAGATCAAGCTTCGCATCGCATACGGCGAGTCGGGCAATCAGCCGCTGTTCGGTCAGAAGTTCGTCAGCCTCAACGCCACCCAGAACATCGCCGGCAATCCGGGGCTGACGGTCAACCCCCAAGTTGGCGATCCGAACATCACGCCCGAGCGGACCCGGGAGATCGAGTTTGGCGTCGACATGAATCTGCTCGACGGCAACGCCGTCCTCGACGCGACGTTCTATCAACAGAACATCACCGATTTATTGCTCGAGCGGCAGATCGCACCGTCGTCCGGGTTCACGTCACAGTTCTTCAACGGTGGCGAGCTCCGCGTACGCGGCTTCGAGCTCGCGTTCGGTGTGACACCGGTCCGGACCGAAGACGTCCTGTGGGTCTCACGAACGCTGTTCTCGACCGATAGGGCCGAGATCACCGATCTGCCGGTGCCAGACTTCGTCTTGAACGCAGTGTTCGGCGCCGGTCTCGGGGATTTCCAGATCGCCGAGGGCGAGGACCCGACGAAGTGGGTCGGGCTCGTCGACGGTGAGCTACAGATCGTCGGTAACACCAACCCCGACTTCAAGATGTCGTTCAGCAACGACGTATCGTGGGGGGCCTGGAACTTCTACACGCTGTTTGACTGGGCCCCGGGAGCCGACGTCCTGAATCTGACGAAGTTCTTGTCGGACCTCGGTCAGACGACGAACGACTTCGAAACGAACGGTGCGGATCGTTTGGCCGCAACGAGCCCGGTCTACATCGAAGACGCAGGGTTTGTGAAACTGCGCGAGTTGAGGGTGTCGTACGAGGTGCCGATCGACTGGGTGCAGACTTGGTGGCCGTGGGCGCAGCGTGCCCGACTCAGCTTCAGCGGACGCGACCTGCTGACGTTCACTGACTACGACGGCCTCGACCCCGAGGTCAGCAACTTCGGGAACCAGCCGATCGCGAGGAACGTCGATACGTCGCCGTACCCGCCGAGCCGGAGTTACTGGTTCTCGGTTGACCTGGGCTTTTAGCGATGGAGGAGCGAACGATGAAGCAAGTGAATCGCATTCCGGCGCTCCTGGCGGTCGTGTCGATCACCATCGCAGGAGCTTGCACCAACCTGACCGCGCCCGACTTCAACAACCCCGGTGTCGACCAGTTAGAGGGCTCACCGACGCGGGCCGCGGTAGCGGCGGCCGCGACCGGGCTATTGATCGGGGCACGTGACGGGATCTCAGAGTTCAACGGTTACGTGTCGCACACTGGCGTCGTGGGACGCGAGGCGTACAACCTCCGCGGCGACGACGCGCGGTTTGTCACACAGCTGCTCACCAACACGCTCGACCCCGGCGCCCGCGCGTTGGGTGGAGCGATGTGGACCGAGCGGTACGCCAACATCCGGTCGAGCAACATCGTGTTGAATGCGCTTGACGCGCTGTCCGATGTGCCACCCGCCGGCATGACACCGGCGGAGAAGGAAGCGACGCGCGGGTTCGCCAAGACGATGCAGGCGCACGACCTCTTGCTGGTGATCAACTCTCGCGATACGAACGGTGCTCCGATCGATGTCGATCAGTCGCTCGACGCCCCGCCAGCACCGATCGCGAGCAAGGACCAGGTGTTCCAACGCATCGTCGACTTGCTCGAGGACGCTCGCGGTGATCTGCAGGCCGGTGGGGATGCGTTCCCGTTCCCGCTCAGCCCCGGTTTCGCCGGGTTCGACACACCAGCTTCGTTCTTGCAGTTCAACCGCGCGTTGCTGACGCGAGTCGAGGTGTACCGCATGAACTACGGAGCTGCGTTGACCGCCCTCGGCGGGTCGTTCGTGAGCACCGCGGCGCCGCTGGACATGGGTGTCTATCACACCTTCTTGACCGGACCTGGGGATCAGACGAACGGTTTGGTTGACGCCAACCTGTTCGTCCATCCGGCGGTCGAGACGGATGCCGAGTTGCAACCCGGCGGTCAGACGGACCGGCGATTCCTCGAGAAGACCAACCGGATTGCGCCTCCGCGGCGAATCCAGGATCTGGAGTCGGACCTGCAGTTCCAGCCGCTGTGGTCTTCGCCGTCGACGCCGGTGCCGATCATCCGCAACGAGGAACTGATCCTGCTGCGGGCCGAGGCCAACATCGGGCTCGGCAACATTGGGCCCGCGGCGGACGACATCAACTTCATCCGTGTCAACTCGGGTGGGTTGGACCCGCGTGGTGACATCGACGCCGGGAACGCGCTCGACGAGCTGCTCGACCAGAAGCGGTACTCGCTCCTGTTCGAGGGTGGTCACCGGTGGATCGATATGCGGCGCTACGGCAGGCTCGGCGAGCTGCCGCTCGATCGCCCCGGAGATGCCATCGTCGACGCGTGGCCGCTTCCGATCGCGGAGACGCTGCCGCGGTAGGAGGCCACATCGAGACTGGCAGGCGGCGGGGGTGACCCCGCCGCCTCGCCAACCCTCCCAAGCCCAGAGTACCTTTCCTCCGCTTCGTCGATCCATTCTCTCGTCAACTCAGGAGTCGATCCCGGTGCAGGCACCAGCCCACATTTTCCGCGAGTACGACATCCGCGGCGTAGTCGATGAGGATCTGGCGACCGAGGTCGTCGCAGCGATCGGCCGTGGGTTCGTCACCCACCTCAGGCGACAGCGTGAGCTGGACTCGCCCGTGGTCGCCCTAGGCCGCGATGTCCGGCCGTCGTCGGATTCGCTGCGAGACGCGATGGCCGCTGGGATGGTCTCCGCAGGAGCCGATGTCCTCGATATCGGTGTCGTACCGACGCCCGTCCTGTACTTCGCCGGTCATCATCTGGAGACCGAAGGCGGCGTCATGATCACTGGCAGCCACAACCCGCCGGAGTACAACGGTTTCAAGCTCGGTTACCGCGAGCTGCCGCTGTCGGGCTCCGAGATTCAATCGATCCACCAGTTGATCGAAGCCGACGACTACGAAACCGGAGCCGGATCGATCACGGAGCAACCGGTCACTGATGAGTACTGCGACATGGTGGCATCCAAAGTGTCACTCGCCCGCCCGGTCGATGTCGTTCTCGATCCCGCTAACGCTACCGGTGCGCTGTTCGCAGCGGAGTTGTTGGAGCGGGTCGGGGCCAGAGTCGATTGTATTTACTGTACGGTAGACGGGACCTTCCCAAACCATCATCCCGACCCGACAGTCGATGCGTTTATCGCCGATCTCAAGTCCCGCACCGCATCGACCTCGGCCGAGCTGGGGATTGGCTTGGACGGCGATTGCGATCGCATCGGAGCGGTTGACGAGAATGGCGGGACGATCAGGGGGGATCAGCTGACGGCGATCTTCGCCCGCGATCAACTGACGATGACACCGGGTGAGAGGATCCTGTTCGACGTCAAGTCCTCACGCGCCCTTGAGGAAGACATCGTCGCACACGGCGGCGTGCCGGTGATGTGGAAGACGGGCCACAGCCTGGCGAAGAAGAAGATGCACGCCGACGGGATCCCGTTCGGTGGCGAGATGAGCGGTCACCTTTTCTTTTATCACGATTATTACGGCTTTGATGACGCCATCTACGCGGCTTGTCGCCTGTGCGAGATTATCGCCAAGAACGAGACATCGTTGGGAGCGATGGTTGGACAGTTAAATGAGTACGCATCGACGCCGGAGATACGGGTCGATACTACCGAAGAGCAGAAGTGGGAGATCGTCTCCGCCGCTAAAGATCATTTCGGGGCACGGTATGAGACCGTTGATATCGACGGTGTGCGCATCGCGTTTCCGCACGGTTGGGCGCTGTTGAGGGCCTCCAATACGCAACCGGTAGTCGTCGTTCGAGCCGAAGGCGAGACGCTGGACGAGCTCGCTGCCATACAGGATGAGCTCGAGGAATTCCTCTCGGGCCGCGGTGTGGAGGTTCCATGGCGAGGGTGAGGCGCCACACCGTCACGGTGGTCGCGGTGCTCGTCGTGCTGACGCTGTTTTTCCTTGGTTCGATCGTCAATACCACCGTGGATTTGTTGTGGTTCGACGCGCTTGGCTTCCAGAGCGTGTTCTGGACCGGGCTCAAGACGCGACTGCTGCTGCGGATTGTGGTCGCCGTGCTCATGTTCGCCTTCTTCTTTGTCAACTTGAGAATTGCAGCCGCCTCCTTCGGATCGATCCGACGGCGGATCTCCAACATCGAGATTCATGAAGAGGTGCCGGCCCGGTACTTGACTTTGACTGCGATGGCGGGCGCCGCTTTTCTGGCGTTTTTGTTTAGCGCCGCGGCGGGGACGACATGGTTGGACGTTCTGGCCTACTTCCATCAGCAACCGTTTGGTCAGGTCGAGCCGATGTTCGGTCGCGATATCGGCTTCTACATCTTCTCGCTCCCGGTCTATCGGATGGCTCAGAACATGGCGTTCCTGTTGGTTATCGCGGCGCTCATCATCCTCGGGATCGTGTACATAACCAGCGGTGGGCTGGAGATCGACAACAACCGCATTCGACTCAAGGACACACCGCTGCGTCATTTGGTAGCGATCATGGCGCTCCTGTTTCTCGTTTTGGCGTGGGGCTTTCGGCTGGATTTGTACGAGCTGGTGTACTCCGACCGCGGCGTCGTCTACGGCGCCTCGTATACCGACGCTCACGCTCAAGTGCTCGGCTACAGGGTGCTGGCGGTGTTGGCCCTGGCCGCGTTCGGCATGGCCGCCTATGACCTTTTCCGACGGCGCTACGTACTCACGCTCACCGCTGCCGGCGCGCTCATACTCGGGATGGTGATCTTCAAGGGTCTGTATCCCGGGGCGATCCAGCAGTTTGAGGTCGAGCCCAATGAGATCGGCAAGGAAGCCCCCTACATCGCGCGCAACATCGAGTTGACCCGACGCGCTTTCGATCTCGATGTCATCGAGGTGCGGCCGTTCGAGGTCACCGAAGGTACCGCTATCGCGACCCTGCAGGAGTTCGAGGGGACGCTGAGCAGCATCAGGCTCTGGGACTGGCGCCCGCTGCTCGACACTTACAGCCAGCTCCAGAAGCTGAGGCTGTACTACGAGTTCGAGGATGTCGACGTCGACCGCTACGATCTCGGCTCCGGCCCTCGCCAGGTGATGCTCGCGGGTCGTGAGATGGACGTTGGTGAGCTTGCCCCGAACGTCCAGACGTGGCAGAACCAGCACTTGATCTTTACTCACGGCTACGGATTGGTCATGAGTCCGGTCAACGAGGTGACTAGGGAAGGTCTTCCGGTCTTTTACCTGAGCGATATCCCACCCTCGTCGCCGCCCGAGCTGGCTGATGTTCTGCGCGTCGAACGCCCCGAGATCTACTACGGCGAGCGAACGACCAATTACGTGCTGGCGGCCACCAGAGAGCAAGAGTTCGATTATCCAAGAGGCGATCAGAACATTTATACATCGTATAGCGGGGAAGGCGGTCTCGAAGTCGACGCGCTCTGGCGAAAGGCTTTGTTTAGCTGGTACGTAGGGTCAATCAAATTCCTGCTCACCGATGACATCACTCCCGACTCGCGGCTCATGTTCTTCCGTCAGATCCAGCAACGAACACGACGGTTGGCGCCGTTCCTGTCTTACGATTTGGATCCCTATTTGGTGTTGCTCGACGGCAGGTTGCTCTGGATTATTGACGCCTACACGACGTCGGACCGCTTTCCGTATTCGGAGCCGGTTCGCGGTTTTGGCGGCAGACAACAGCTCAACTACATCCGTAATAGCGTCAAAGTCGTGGTCGATGCCTACGACGGTGACGTGACGTTTTTTGCTTGGGATGACGAAGACCCGATACTCCAGGCTTATCGATCGATCTTTCCGGATCTGTTTCGGTCGGCTGATGAGATGCCGGCCGGGCTGGAAGCGCACCTCCGCTATCCTGAAGATCTGTTTCTGATTCAGGCCGAGGTTCTACGCGTCTACCACATGCAGGACCCGCGCGTGTTCTACAATCGCGAGGATATGTGGAACATCCCAAACGAAGTCTATCAGGGCCAACCGACGAAGATGGTTCCGTATTACGTGTTGTTGCAGTTGCCGGATGACACTCAGCCGGCTTTCCAGCTGGTCCTGCCGTTTACACCCACCAGACGAGACAACATGGTGGCGCTGTTAGCCGCGAAGAGCGATCCCGGCGATTACGGCCGGCGCGTCATTTACGAGTTTCCAAAAGACCGCTTGATCTTTGGTCCGATGCAGGTCGAAGCCAGAATCGACCAGGACCCGACGATCAGTGAGCAGATCACGCTGTGGAGCCAAAAAGGGTCCAGCGTGATTCGCGGCAACCTTTTGGTGATCCCCATCGGCAAGTCAGTGCTGTACGTGGAGCCGTTGTTCCTTCAAGCCCAGCAGAGCCAGCTGCCCGAGTTGCGGCGGGTGATCGCTACGTACGGAAGCCAGATAGTGATGGAACCGACGCTCGAGGATGCGATGATGGCTCTGATTCGGGGTGCTGCGCCGGTTGTTGAGACCGAGGTCACAGAGGTCGAGGCGGTTCGAGAGACCCCGCCAACTCGCGGCCAACGATCGCTGGCGAGCCAGGCGCAAACGACGTACGACCGAGCAGTCGCCGCCCAGCGGAGAGGCGATTGGGCGGCGTACGGGGCAGCGCTCGAAGAACTGGGTCGGATCCTCGAGCAGTTGACGGAATCGGAGGAGTAGCTGCTGCCATCGCGAGCGCGTTTGAACGGCTAGCGTTCAGCGCCTAGCTTGCCGGGCCTCAATTATGAAGATCCACGAATACCAAGCGCGCGAGATCTTTCGCCAGCACGGACTCCCGGTGCCGCCGGATCGGGTGGCCGAGACCGCTGAGCAAGCCGAGGCCGCAGCTCGTGAGCTGGGCGGCTCTGTGGTTGTCAAAGCTCAGGTTCACCTCGGAGGGCGCGGTAAGGCCGGTGGGGTAAAGCTGGCTCAGACCCCGGAGGAGGCTCGAGAGGTTGCCGGCGCCATCCTTGGAATGGACCTCCAAGGGCTGACGGTCGGCAAGGTGTTACTCGCGCCGGCCGTCGATATCGCTAGCGAGGCGTACGCCGGGATCGTCGTCGATCGAGCCAGCCAGCGACCGGTCATGATGGTCAGCGCGGCAGGCGGTGTGGATATCGAAGAGGTGGCCCGCGAAACCCCCGAGAAGATCCACAAAGTCGCCATTGATCCGCGCTACGGGCTGCTCAACCATCAAGCGATGGGCCTCGGTTTCGCGCTCTACGAAGATCTCCAACAGGTTCGTCAGGCAGCGGGTATCTTTCGTTGCCTCTACTCGGCGTTTATCGCTGTCGACGCATCGCTCGCGGAGATCAATCCCCTGATCGCTCTGCCGGATGGCACCCTCGAGGCGATCGATGCCAAGGTCAACATCGACGACAACGCGCTCTTCAGGCACCCTGAGTTAGTCGAGCTACGCGACCCTTCAGCCGACGAGCCGGCCGAGACCGAGGCTCGCCAGAAGGGGCTGTCGTACGTCAAGCTCGATGGATCGATCGGGTGCATCGTCAACGGTGCCGGGCTGGCGATGGCGACCATGGACTTGATCAAGTATTACGGCGCGGAACCGGCCAACTTTCTCGATATCGGTGGGAGCTCGAACCCCGACAAGGTCGTCGCCGCGATGCGGATCATTCTATCCGACCCGAATGTGGACGCGATTCTCTTCAACATTTTTGGCGGTATCACGCGCTGTGATGACGTCGCAAATGGGATCGTTCAGGCGCTCGACCAGATGGATGTCGGCGTGCCGATCGTCATTCGCTTGACCGGGACTAACGAGAAAGAGGCCCTCGAGATCCTCGAGTCGGTAAACCTGCCGGCTACGAACTCGATGGACGACGTCGTCCGTAAAGCGATCGAGTTGGCTACCGCGAAGGCCCCGGCCGGAGGGAGCGCACGGTGAGTATCCTGATCGATCGTTCGACCAGACTCGCGGTGCAGGGGATTACAGGTCGCGACGGCTCGTTTCACGCCCGCCGGATGCGTAACTACGGAACCCAGGTCGTTGCGGGTGTGGTTCCAGGCAAGGGTGGACAGTCGTTTGATGACTTCATCCCGATCTTCGACACGGTTGCAGCGGCAGTTCAAGAGACAGGTGCAAATGCGTCGGTGATCTACGTGCCGCCGCGATTCGCCGCGGACGCCATCTACGAGGCAGCCGATGCGGGGATCGAGCTCATCGTGGCTATCACCGAGGGAATCCCGGTTCTCGAAATGATGCGCGTGATGGCTTTTGTGCGCGAGCGTGGGGCGCGGATCGTCGGTCCCAACTGTCCAGGCCTGATCACGCCGGGCGAATCGAAGATCGGTATCCTTCCAGGCAACATCTGTACGCCGGGCAAAATCGGTGTCGTCTCGAGGAGCGGTACGCTGACCTACGAAGTGATTCATCATCTGACGACCAATGGGTTGGGCCAATCGACGTGCGTCGGTATTGGCGGTGATCCGATCGTTGGCACATCGTTTATAGATTGCTTGGAGCGATTCGAAACCGACCCCGACACGGAGGCGGTTGTCATGATCGGCGAGATCGGCGGCACGGACGAGCAGGAGGCTGCTCGCTACGTGGATGGCGAGATGAGCACACCCGTGGTGGGGTTCATCGCCGGCCAGACTGCCCCGCCTGGAAGGCGCATGGGGCACGCTGGTGCGATCATATCGGGCAGTGAAGGCACGGCTGCTGAGAAGATGTCGGCGTTTCGGGACCACGGGATCGCCGTGGCCGAGCGTCCGGCGGACATCGTCGAACTGATCGAGGACGCTCTTGGCTGAGGCGACTCGAACGAAACCGATCCTCTCGGTCGGTCAAGTAGCGCCGCGGCTCGCTGCGACCTCCTATGCCGAGGCGTTGGATGAGCTGGCGGCTTTTGCGGCCAGCCAACCCGGCGTGGTTGACGGTGAACGGTTCTTGCGGCAGGTCAGTACCCTGGGTGCCGAGGACACCATGGGCGTTGGTGCCGGCGCGTTCATCTCGCACCTTTGGTCGGACGCCATCGACCGGATCGTGGTTTCGGTCGGCATCGTCGAGCGGCCGCTGAGAGTACCGGCGGAGACGGGTGGCGAGACCCGCGGTCGGCTGTTGGTGCTGGTCGCTGCACCACCCGGGGAGTCAGGCGCTTATCTCGAGACGGTCGCTACGCTGGCGGCGCTGCTGCGCGAAGAGGGTGTGCTCGATGCGGTGCTCTCTGCCCCCGACGCTCAATCGATCGTCGATCTCCCCGCGGTTCGCAACGCGCCGCGGGTTCAGAAGTTCTCGGTCATTGATGTCATGCAGCCCGCATCGCAGAGGATCTATCCGGAGATGCCGCTGCGTGAGGCGGCTCGACTCATGACGCGCGGGGAGTACACCGGACTGCCAGTAGTAAACAAGAGAGACGAGATCGTGGGCATGATCTCGGAGAAGGATCTGATCCGGGATTTCCTGCCGGGTTACCTACGAGTGTTCGAAAGCTCGTCAGATTTGGCAACTCGGGAGGAAGCCGACGCTTCAGTCCGGGACGTCATGTCGAAAGCGGTCCTCTGCCTGCCGGTCGAGGCCAGCATCAGCGAGGCAGCTTCGATCATAGTCAACAAAAACGCCGACCCATTGCCGTTGACAAAGGATGGGAAGTGGGTCGGATTGATCAGTCGTCGTTCCCTTATTCGAAAGCTGTTACAGTTCTGATGTCAACCGAGCAAACCCTTGCCATCATCAAGCCGGATGCAGTCGGGAAAAGCGTTATCGGCGCTATTCTGGCACACCTCGAGGGGGATGGTTTCGTGATCCGTGAGATGCGGATGCAGACCTTGACTGACGAGCGTGCACGCGACTTCTACTCGATACACGCGGAGCGGCCATTCTTCGAGAGTCTGGTGGACTTCATGACCAGCGGTCCGTGTGTGCCGATGGTGTTGGAGCGTGAGGATGCCGTGGCTGGACTCAGGCGATCCATCGGAGCGACCGACCCGAGCGAGGCCGACGCAGGCACGGTCCGGCGCTTGTACGCCGAGTCGGTCGAGCGTAACGCCATCCACGCGTCGGACTCTCCCGACAACGCAACCCGCGAGATACGGTTCTTCTTCGGAGCCTAGGGGCGTCACCCCGCTACGTTTGTTCCAAGTAGCTATAGAGAATATACTTATACGATTATGATCGTTGATCTCTCGCGTCTTTCAGGAGGCCGCTTAAAGACCGGCTTCACGATCGCGCCGGACGATCCCTTGCTAGATGGCTACGGAAGTCAGATCACCGAGCCGATCCAGCTGGATGTCGAGGTGACCAGCGCGACCGGAGGGATGTACGTCGTAACGGTTGGCGTCCTCGGTTCGTCGGTGGGTTCGTGCCGAAGGTGCCTGGCGCCGGTGGAAGTCGCGATCGACGATCGTTTTTGGGTTGTGTACCAGCAATCCAAGGGTACGGACGATGAGTTCGGGGACGCGGACGTGATTACGATCGACCCCAAGGCGACCGAGATCGAGATCGACGAGCCCGTGCGCGAGTGGCTGTTTTTGGAACGCAATCGATTTCCGTTGTGTGATAAGCAATGCGCTGGAATGTGCCCGCAATGCGGTCAGAACCTGAACCAAAAAGAGTGCGACTGCGATAGGGACGAAACTGACGAACGCTGGAGTGCTTTGAGCGCGCTCCGCTTCGATGATTGAAGACAACCTGTATCTCGGAGACTAATACCGATGGCAGTACCAAAACGAAGGATCAGCAAAACGCGGCGACGCAATCGTCGGACCCACAAGAAGGTGGACGCGCCGACCGTGATTAAGTGCGACAAGTGTTTGCAGCCCAAGCTCCCGCATCGGGTCTGTCCGCACTGCGGCCACTACGCGGGACGCCACATCGTCGACGTGGAGGAGTTCTAGACACCTCCAAGGCCTGTCGGCCAGAGGTGAAATACGAGCAATGCGAATCGTGCTCGACGCCATGGGGGGGGATCACGCTCCGGAATATCCGGTGACGGCTGCGCTGACGGCCGTCGAGGAATGCGAGGAACCGCTCGAGATCGTGCTGACGGGCGACGAGCGAAGGATCTCACAGTGTTTAGAAGGGCAGCACCACCCGGGCGACCGGCTGCGGATCCAACACGCCCCCCAAGTGATCGAGATGCACGACGCCCCGTCGGTGGCCTTGCGCCGCAAGAGGGATTCCTCGATCGCAGTGGGACTCGAATTGCAGAAGTCTGGTCAAGCTGACGCTTTCATTTCGGCTGGAAACACTGGTGCGGTGATGGCCGGAGCGCTGCTGACATTGGGGCGCATCGCTGGCATCTCGAGACCTGCTATCGTGACGATCTTCCCAACCCAGGGACTGCCCTGCCTGGTGCTCGATGTCGGAGCCAATGCCGAGTGCCGGCCTGAGCACCTCGTCCAGTTCGCGATCATGGGTCACATCTATGCGATCGATGTCTTGGGCCGCGACCGGCCCCGCGTGGGGCTACTTTCGATCGGCGAGGAGCCAAGCAAGGGGAACGATCTCACCGTGGCCACACACCGGCTATTGAGCGTCAGCGATTTGAATTTTATAGGCAATGTGGAGGGACGCGATGTACTCAGGGGGGCCGCTGATGTGGTGGTGTGTGACGGTTTCGTTGGCAACGTGCTATTGAAGTTCGGCGAGTCGTTTATCGACTTTCTCGCTGACTTGGTCCGTGACGAAGTGAGCAAGAGCCGCCTGGCCGGGTTGGGAGCCTTGCTCATGCGGCCCGCGTTCGATTCGGTGAGAAGGAAGATCGATTATGCGGAGTACGGTGGGGCTCCACTGTTAGGGGTGAACGGTATCGTCGTCATCGGCCACGGTGGTTCCAACGTGAAGGCGTTTCGGAACGCCATCGACGTGGCGAGAAAAGCCGCAGCGCGAAAACTCAACCGCCACATCGAAGAGGTGGTCAGCGAGTTCGTGGCCTCGACGGCCACTGATGACAAGCTGAAGGAGGGCGCATGAGAAGCCAGGCAGCAGGCATTATCAGCGACCAGAAACAGACTCAACGGCAGGGTTTCGTTCGGGGTACCGGGTTGGCGGTCCCGGATCGTGTGCTCACCAACGCGGAGCTCGAGAAGATGGTCGATACATCGGACGAGTGGATCAGAGCTCGATCCGGGATCCGGGAAAGGCGCATCTGTGCCGACGGGGAAAACACGGCTGATCTCGCTGCCGGAGCCGGCTCGAAAGCACTGGCGGATGCCGGAGTCGAGCCGATCGACGTTGACCTCATCATTCTGTCGACTGCCACTCCCGACCACTTGCTCCCGTCCACCGCTTGTGAGGCTCAAGCCCGAATCGGAGCTCACCGGGCTGCCGCGTTTGATGTGAGCGCAGCGTGCGCGGGCTGGCTCTACGGCGTCGCGATTGCCGATGGTTTGTTGAAAGCCGCACTGTTCGAGAACGCGCTAGTTATAGGAGCGGAGAAGATGTCCGCTATCATCGACTACACCGATCGATCGACGTGCGTTTTGTTTGGTGATGGGGCTGGTGCTGCGCTGCTCGGCCCCGGCGGTGACGTGGCCAATGGCGGAACCGGTTTGTTGGCGACGCACATGCAGACCGATGGACGTTGCGCCCAGATGCTGTGGCGACCAGCTGGCGGAGCAGCCATGCCTTCGACCTCACACACACAGAGTGAACGACTCGAGTTCGTGAAACAAGAAGGGCGTGACGTTTTCAAGCGCGCTGTGCTGGCGATGGAAGAATCGAGTCGGATCGTTCTCGACAAGGCGGGTATGACGATAGACGACATCGACTTGGTCATTCCGCACCAGGCCAACATTCGGATCATCGAATCGCTCGCCAAGCGGCTGGGTGTCGACCGCGAGCGTTTGTACATCAACATTGATCGGTATGGAAACACGAGCTCTGCGTCGATACCGATCGCGCTCGACGAGGTGCGACGCAACGAGATGGTGTCGCCCGGCGGTACGGTCTTGATGACCGCCTTCGGTGGCGGGCTCGCGTGGGGCTCGGCCGTGCTTCGCCTCTAGCATTGTCGTCGATCGCCTTCCAGTTCCCCGGACAGGGAAGCCAATTCGTCGGCATGGGCGCTGATTTGGCCGTGGCGCGGGCCGAGGCCAAGCAGACGTTTGAACAAGCCGATGACGTGCTCGGGGTGGGGTTGTCGAGCTTGTGTTGGAACGGCCCTGAGGAAGAGCTACGGGCAACCGAGAACGCCCAGCCGGCGCTTCTCACGCACTCCATAGCGGTAGCGCGGGTGCTAGCAGCCGAAGGCATAGAACCGGAGTCGGCCGCAGGGCATAGCCTGGGCGAGTTCTCAGCTCATGTCGTAGCTGGCAGCCTATCGTTCTCTGATGCGCTTCGGCTGGTTCGGACACGTGGGGAAGCGATGGCTGCTACGGGCCGTGAGCAGCCAGGCACGATGGCTGCACTGATCGGCATGGACGGCGCCGATGTGCAGGCACTCTGTGACGCCGTGCGGGGAGCTGACGAAGTTCTGACACCAGCCAACTTCAACGCTCCGGGCCAGATCGTCGTGTCGGGATCAGTGAGCGCTGTTCGGCGAGCGATCGAGGAGGCGCCGGGATGGGGTGCGCGCAAAGCGGTCGAGCTGAACGTCTCGGGAGCTTTTCATTCATCGCTCATGGCGCCCGCGGTGCGTGAGCTGGTAGCCGTTCTCGATGCCGTCGATGTACGCACAGCGATCTGTCCGGTGGTGGCTAACGTAGACGCGGAGCCCGTGACTGAGCCGGACGCGATTCGTTCGCGGCTGCTCGAGCAATTGACAGCACCGGTGCGCTGGGTCGACTGCGTGAATCGGCTCCACCATCTCGGAGCTACCGTGTTTCTAGAGGTCGGTCCTGGCAAGGTGTTAACTGGGCTCTTGAGACGGATCGATCGGTCGCTTACGGGGCGCCCGATCAGCACCGCGGAACAGATCATCGAGGAGGCATCGCGATCGGTATCACGACCAGCATAGATCTCAGTGGCAGAAAAGCTCTGGTCACCGGTGGGAATCGAGGGATCGGTCGTGCCATCGCCGAAGGTCTGGCGGCGGCTGGCGCCGACGTAGCGGTCTTCGCACGGAACGTGGACACCGTGGCCGAAACGGCGAACGCGCTGCGACAAAAAGGGGTGGCCAGCCTTGAGCTCATCGGTGATGTGGCTGACCAGGAACAGGTCGAGCACGCCTGGGGCACTTACCAGGACGAGTTTGGCCAGCTCGATGTGCTGGTCAACAATGCCGGCATCACTCGTGACAATCTGTTGCTCAGGATGAAACCCGACGAGTGGCGCAGCGTGCTTGAGACCAATCTGTATGGCGCGTATCACTGGTGCAGATTGGCGACCAAGCGGATGATACGTCAGAAAGAGGGCCGCATCATCAACATCGCCTCTATCGTCGGTGTCACCGGAAACGCCGGCCAATCCAATTATGCGGCCTCCAAGGCGGGGCTGATCGGGTTCTCGAAGTCACTGGCCGAGGAGCTAGCATCTCGTAACGTGACCGTTAACGTCATCGCGCCGGGTTTTATCGAGACCGAGATGACTGCGGCGCTCGGTGATGGGGCGCAAGAGGAGTTTCTCGCCCGAATTCCGCTGGGTCGGTTGGGACTACCCGACGACGTGGCTAATCTGGCGCTGTTCCTCGCCTCACCGATGAGCGACTATATTACGGGCCAGGTTATCTGCGTGGATGGAGGCCTGACACGCTGAGACCGCTCTCTTCATTCTTTCGAAGCAGCTGATCAACCTGTATAGGGAGGGGATTGGATGACCGTCGAGGCACGGGTGAAAGAGATCATTGTCGAGAACCTCGGTGTGGACGGGGAGAAAGTGAGTGCCGATGCGTCCTTCGTCGAAGATCTAGGCGCTGACTCGCTTGACACCGTCGAACTGGTTATGGCATTCGAGGAGGAGTTCGACATCGAAATTCCAGATGAAGACGCAGAGAAGCTCACCACTGTTGGGGAAGCGACTTCGTACTTAAAGAACAAGACCGAAGAGTAGCAAACCTCACCTTAGATCGAGACACCGTATCCTGATGGGACGCCGTGTGGTCGTCACCGGAATGGGGCTTGTCACGGCGCTGGGTAATGACCTGGATTCGTCGTGGGACGCACTCCTGCGGGGCCAAGGTGGAGTGCGCCGTATTACCCGGTTCGATCCAGATCTGTTTGCAACCCAGATAGCCGCCGAGGTCCGGGATTTCGATCCGGAGGCGTTCATTCACAAAAAGGAGATCCGGCGGCAGGATCTGTTTACTCAACTTGCTGTAGCGACTTCGGACATGGCGCTGGCCGACAGTGGTGTCGACATGAACAGCGAGGATCAGACACGTGTCGGCGTGATCATCGGGTCGGGAATCGGGGGGATCGCTACGCATGAGATCCAAAACCGCCGCTATCTCGAGGGGGGACCTTCGAGAATAAGCCCATTCTACATCCCGATGATGATTCCAGATATGGCCAGCGGCGTTGTCTCTATGCGCTATGGAGCCAAAGGCCCGAACTACTGTACCGTCTCCGCATGTGCATCCAGCGCGCACGCGATCGGCGATGCGTTTCGTCTGATCAAGCATGGCGACGCCGAGATCATGATTGCGGGTGGATCAGAGGCCGCGGTGACGGAGATGTCGATCGGCGGGTTCGCGGCCATGAAGGCGATGTCGACCAGAAACGACGAGCCCGAGCGCGCTTGCCGGCCATTCGATGCGGAACGAGACGGATTCGTACTTGGTGAAGGCGCCGGCATGGCGATCCTCGAAGAGCTGGACCACGCCCGTGATCGCGGAGCTCGAGTCTATGCCGAGGTTGTCGGCGTCGGGATGACTGCCGACGCGCACCACATAACCGCTCCGGCGCCGCAAGGTGAGGGCGCCGCTCGGGCGATGAAGCACGCGATCGATGAGGCTGGTCTGGATCCCACCGAAATCGGCTATATCAACGCCCATGGCACATCGACGCCGCTCAACGACGCGTACGAAACACAAGCCATCAAGACAGTTTTTGGCGACCACGCTTCGGAGATTTTGGTCGGTTCGACTAAATCGATGACCGGGCATCTTCTTGGAGGGGCCGGGGGACTCGAGTTCGTAGTCACCACCATGGTGTTGGCGACCGGCAAGGTCCCCCCGACCATCAACTATGAATTTCCAGACCCCGAGTGTGATCTCGATTACGTCCCCAACGAGATGCGCGAGGCCAGTGTGGTTGGGGCGTTGACCAACTCCTTTGGCTTTGGAGGTCACAACGCAACCCTCGCAGTCAAGCACTTCGAGGAATAGCCCGTGAGGCTGCACGGCCGGATCCGTCGATTCTTGGGCGGTTTCGCACGGTCGAAGGAGCGCGAGGACCGGCTCAAACTGCTCGAGCACGTGCTCGACCACGAGTTCAAGAACCAAGATCTGTTGGGTCGTGCCACCACGCACCCATCATTCTTGCTGAATTCGGATAGTCGCGGCGAGTCGTACGAGCGGATGGAGTTTCTCGGCGACTCGGTCTTGAACTTGGTCGTGAGCGAGTGGCTGTTCGCACGTCACCCGGAGGCCCAAGAGGGAATGCTATCGCAGCAGCGAGCGCACATCATCTCGAGGCGGTTTCTGGCGCGAGCTTCTGAGGCGATCGGGTTGCCTGATTGCGTACAAACCGGCGATGACCAGAACCTCTTGGAGGGTGGTGGGCGTCGGAAGATCGCGGCGGATTCGCTCGAATCGGTGATCGGCGCCCTCTATCTGGATGGCGGCTTTGGGGTCGCCAAGCGTTTCATCGAGCAGAGCATCCTGTCGAGGGACGTCGAGTTCGAGGGTGGGTTTCATACCGCCAAGAACCGGCTCCAGGAGATGATCCACGAGCTCGGTCGGGGTCAGCTCACCTACCGTACAAACCGTGCTCAAACCGCTCCAGGCAGCGATCGTGCAGACATAAACTTCCGGTGTCAGGTTTGGCTCGAGGGGGAGCCGTTGGGTTCTGGGTGGGGTCGGACGAAAAAGGAAGCCGAAAAGGAGGCAGCGCTTGACGCGCTCGACCGGCTGGCCGGAGTCGAGGCCAGCATGCCGGGTCGTGACACATCGCGCAACTGACGTCGTGTGACATCCGAGTCGAAGCCCGATGCTTTCCCGCAACTGCTTTCCCGCGAATACGAAGAGCAACACAGCGAGGTAGCGTTTATCGCTGGCGGTAAGGTGTACCGACTAGCTCGCCAGCGGTTGGGAACGATCACCGACATGTTGGTCAAGGAAACCCCGTTTGGATGCTCGATGCCGGTTCTGTTCATGGAGCATCAGGGCCGGCGATTCTACGTGCTGCCACGGCATGGGGAAGGTCAATACAGGGTATCGGCGCCGTTTGTGAACTACCGCGCCAACGTTTGGGCGCTCAAGGAGTTGGGCGTGCGGAGGATCATCGCCTGGACGGGTCCCGGGTCGCTAACACCGAAGCTAGAGATCGGAGAGTTCGTGCTTCCGGGCGACCTGCTTGACATGACGCGGAATCGTCCGCGCACGTTCTTTGACAACAAGGGCATTGGCTTGCTCAGGCAGAAACCCGTCTTTTGCCCGACGCTGGAGAAAGCCTCCGAAAGCGTACTAGGGGAGTACGGGGCGCCTGTAGCGAGGGGAGCCGTATACGCAGTGTCGGAAGGCCCACGGCTCGAGACGCCGGCTGAGGTGAAGATGCTGCGTCAACTGGGAGCGGAGCTGGTTGGCATGACGCTGGCGCCGGAGGCGTTCCTGGCACGCGAGCTAGAGATCTGCTACCACCCGATCGCCTACGTGACGGCTTTCGCCGAGGGGGTGGCCGAGGTAGACGATGCTGAACGTCGGAAGCGGTCGGATGAAGCCGTCAACCGGATTCCAGAAATCACTTGGAGCCTGCTTGACGCCATTCCCGACACCCCGTTTGCCTGTTCCTGTCAGGACGCCATGTTGCGATACAAGCAGCGCGGCGTCATCGGAGACGACTTTCACGAGTGGATCGAGTGATGGCGATGACCAGCAGAGCGAGCACAGACAATCCTGAAGTGTTGATCCTGGCCGGGTCGGAGTCCGATCGCGATATCGTTGCCAAGGCGGAAAAGGTCCTGCAGGCAGCGAATGTTGCGTACCATTTTGAAATCGCCTCGGCTCACCGCAATCCGGACCGTGTTGCCGAGCTGGCCGGTCGTGCCACCGAGGACGGTTTTAGAGTCATAATCGCAGCCGCAGGCCTGGCGGCCGCGTTGCCTGGAGTCGTGGCTGCACACACCACATTGCCGGTCATCGGACTACCGGTTGGCACCGGTCCACTGCGTGGAGCGGATGCACTATTGGCGATTGCCATGATGCCGCCTGGGGTGCCGGTCGCCACGGTAGGCATCGACAACGGAGCCAACGCCGCTCACCTCGCGTTGAGGATTTTGGGGCGCGCCTCTAAACCACCCAGCGCTTGAGCGGTCCTACGCCCCAGGATCACCGGAGCCGGTTCGAGCACCCACTTCTCGAACGGTACGCGAGCGACGAAATGGCGGCGCTGTTTTCCGCTCGTCACCGCGTCCAGACGTGGCGGCAGATCTGGATCGCGCTTGCCGAGTCTCAGGCTGAGCTCGGTGTGGGCGGTGTCACCTTTGACCAGGTCGCGGCTCTCAAAGAGGCGATCCACCGCATCGATTTCGATCGCGCTGCCGAGCTCGAGCGAGAGCTGCGTCACGACGTGATGGCGCACGTTCACACCTATGGGGAGGCGGCCCCACTGGCGGCAGGGATTATACACCTGGGTGCGACCAGTGCATTCGTAGTCGACAATGGTGACTTGTTGATCATGCGCGAAGCGCTGCTCATGGTCGAGCGGAAGGTGCTCTGCGTTGTCAAAGCATTGGCTGAGTTTGCGGAGACCCACGCCGATCGCCCTACGCTGTCGTGGACTCATTTCCAGCCTGCTCAGCCGACGACTGTAGGAAAGCGTGCGTGCATGTGGATCGCTGACCTCATGTTCGATCTGGATGAGATCGGGTATCGGTTGGACAGCTTTCGACTCCGGGGCATCAAGGGGACCACCGGGACTCAAGCCTCGTTTTTGGCGCTGACCGGCGGCGACGCGGAGAAGGTTGACGCGCTCGAAGACGCGGTCGTGGAAAAGCTCGACGCGCCAGGCGCGTTTCCGATAACTGGACAGACGTACTCTCGACGAGTCGACTCGGCATGGGCCGCCACGCTGACGGGGATAGCCCAATCCGCGAGCAAGTTCAGCTACGACATGCGACTCCTCCAGCATCTGGGCGAGGTCCTCGAACCGTTCGGGGAGCGACAGGTCGGATCATCGGCGATGGCGTACAAGCGAAACCCGATGCGCGCCGAACGCATGAGCGGGTTATCGAGGCTAGCTATCCAGACCGGAGGCAACCTCGCTCACACGGCTGCAACGCAATGGCTCGAACGCTCACTCGACGACTCCGCCAATAAGCGGATCGCGATACCGGAGTTGTTTCTGACGATCGATGCGTTGTTGATTCTCTACCAGAGCTTGGCCGCAGGTCTCGAGGTTTCGGAAACCGCAATCGCCCGTCACTTGGCCGATGAGCTCCCGACGATGGCGAGCGAGAACCTGTTGATGGCAGCGGTCGCCGCGGGTGGTGATCGTCAGGCGCTTCACGAACGAGTGCGGGTTCGTTCCCGCGAGGCGGCCGAGAAAGTAGCGGCGGGAGGTGCCAACGATCTGTTGACGAGATTGGCGAGCGAGGGAGGTTTCGCTGAGCTGCCGTCTGCGGTGTGGGAGGCTGCTTCCGACCCGGCAGCCCTGGTCGGTCGGGCGCCGGAGCAGACGCGGCGCTTCGTTCGGCAAGTCGTTCGCCCGCGGCTCGAATCGTACCCGGGTCAGCTGGAGATAACGGACGATGTCCGTGTTTGACTCTCAGATCGGTTGACGATCGCGATCAAACTGGCGGATGACGACGGGATCGCGGCAGCTACACGGGTGCTGGGCGAGGGCCGGCTCGTCATCCATCCCACGGAGACAGTCACCAGTCTCAGCGGCGATCCCCACCATAATGGAGCTGTTGATGCCGCGCGGCGGATCAAAGGCTACCACAAACCGCGTCCGTTCGTATGCTTGGTAAAAGACACGGCAACCGCGCGATCGTCGGCGGCAGCGTGGAGCACCGCAGCAGAAGAGCTTGCTACAGCCCTTTGGCCTGGGCCGCTGACCTTGATCGTGGTCGCAGCAGAGGGTGCACCTGCTGCGGTCACGGTCGACGATAAACTGGCGATGCGACCGGCCGTCGATCCGGTTTCGCGGCGGCTGGTCACCGCTTGGGGTGGGCCGCTGTTCTCGACCAGCGCCAATCGTCGCGGCGTACCGCCGTCGACATCCGTTGAAGTCGCAGTGCAGCAACTGTCGAGGGCGCCCCGCGCCAATGCGATCGGGGTCGCGCTGACAGCGATGCGACCGGAGACTGTTCAACCTGTTACGGTTGATCCCTCCTCTATTGTGGACGTTACCGAGGAGCCACCACGTCTCGTTCGCGAGGGCGCGATCGGCATAACTACGCTCCGCGCTATCCGGCCCGACATTCGACTGTAGGTGGGGGACAATTGGTGAGAGTATTGCAGAGCGGCGGAACGCGGGCGACCTTAATTCGATGACCGCGTCGCGTCCTTATCGGGTGCTGGTTGTCTGCACCGGCAATACCTGCCGAACGCCGATCGCCGAGGCGCTGCTGAGTCGTCTGACCCAAGAAGCGGGGATCGATATCGAGGTTGGCTCGGCCGGTACTCACGCTACCGCGGGCTGGCCAGCACATCCGGAATCGCAAGCGATCGCCGCGGAAGCGGGACTCGACTTGTCGGGTCACCAAGCACGCCCGCTAACCGTCGAGCTCGTCCAGTGGGCTGACATTGTGCTTGGCATGTCGCACGGCCATGTGGCCCGCGCGCTGGCGCTCGACGACACCGCAGATGTTCGAGTGATAACGGAATTCGATCCCACCGGAAAAATCGGTCATGGTATCGGGGATCCCATCGGATGGGGTCGCAGAGCTTACGAGATTGCATTTGAAGAGATCCGGATTTGCCTCGAAGGCTTTGTGGAGAATCATCTTCGGCGGTTGTCGAACGGTTGACGGATCAAGCACGATTAATTAAGATGCATTGTTACGAATCCAGTACCCAAACTCCCCAAACTCACAATCTCGAGGACCACTCTTTGGCAGTTCGGATTGCATCTTTAGGGTTGATCGTTATCGGTACGCTGTTTGCCATGCATTCCGTGGCAGGTGCCGAGACGGTCTTCACCGACGAAGCGGATTCGTTGTACGTGTTGGCTGGCGAGCTCTATGTGGAAGGACGATACGCGGACGCAGTCCCGCTTTTTCGCAGAGTCGTTGAGCTTAAGCCTCAACACGGCAACGCGCATGCGCTACTCGGTGGGTCGTACTTGCACCTTGGTGATTACGGAAACGCGATCGGAGCGTTTGAGCGGGCGATCGAGTTGGACGATGGGATCCGCCTCGCATACTTGGGGTTGGTGGCGGCCAACTACTTCACCGAACGCATGGAAGCCGCGGAGCATTGGCTCGAAAGGTTAGTGTCGGTCCTGAGCGGCGATGAACGCAGCCGCTATCTAACTACCATCTCGAGCCAATTCCCCCGCTTGGCCCTACCGGGCAGCTAGCCGCCAGCCAAAACGCCCTGCCACTCGAGGTGGGGTATAGCTTTATCAGCCAATAGTTTAGCGAAGGTTCTCGGGTTTGCGACGGACCTGCTGTTGCCACCGCGCTGCATTCACTGTGACGATCGCCTGGTAACAGCCCATCCCGGTGTGTGTGGCACGTGTCTTTCGCAGCTCGAGGCCATCACGGGTCCGTGTTGCGATCGCTGTGGGTTGGTCTCGACGCGTCGGGTATCGGTCTGCTGGCGATGTCGTGACTGGCCGCCGGGACTCACCGCCATCGCGGCCGTTCGCTATGAGGGTGTGGCGGAAGCCATCGTGCGGACGACCAAGTACGGTGGCTGGCGTCACTTGGCCGACATCTGTGCCGATAAGATGGCTGACACGATCCGACTTCGAGGTTGCCGACTCGACCTCCTCGTGCCGGTGCCACTCCACTCCCTCAGGTACCGTGAGCGTGGGTTCAACCAAGCTCGGCTGATTGCCGACCGGTTGGCGACGAGAATCAACCGCCCGGTCGTCAATGCGCTCGAGAGATCGCGAATGACGCCACCACAGGTTGGACTTGGCCGAGCCGATCGCGTAGCCAACGTGAGCGGTGCGTTCACGAGCCGAACGTCGCTGGACTCGAGTCCCGCGGTTGGTCTGATCGATGACGTCGCCACAAGCGGAGCCACGCTTCACGCTGCTGCCAATGCGCTGATCGTTGGCGGCACCAGCCGTGTCGTCGGCGTGACGTTCGCCCTCGCCACCGATCGAAACGCTGGATAACTTACCGCCGTTCACACCTTTCTAAGTTTCGCTGACGTCGCCGATTCCCAATCACACGGAGGTCCAGGATGCGTCTCGCCATTAACGGGTTCGGCCGTATCGGCCGCATCGCGTATCGGTCACTTCGACGAACTGAGCGAGATCTCGATTTGGTGGCGGTCAACGATCTGACTGATGCCACCACGCTAGCTCACTTGCTGAAATACGATTCGGTTCACGGTCGGCTTGGCGTCGATGCACGAGCCGAAAACGGGAAGCTCCGTGTCGGAGATGACGTGATCGAGGTCGTTTCGGAGCCAGACCCGGCCAAGTTGCCATGGGGTGATATGGGAGTGGACGTGGTGATCGAGTCGACCGGTCTTTTCCGCGATCGCGACAAGGCCGTCCAACATCTAGCCGCCGGCGCCCGGAAGGTGATTATCTCCGCGCCGGGCAAGGATTGCGACATCACTGTTGTAATGGGCGTCAACGAGGATCGCATCGAGGCCGACCACGACGTGATCTCGAACGCGTCGTGCACGACTAATTGCGTAAGCCCGGTTGCCAAGGTGATCATGGATACGGCGGGCTGGGTGCACGGACTGATGACGACGACCCACGCCTATACGGCCAGTCAGAACATGCTCGATACGCCAAGCAAAGACTTGCGACGGGCGCGCGCCGGAGCGCTGTCGATGATCCCGACGACAACGGGCGCAGCCAAGGCGGCGGCGGTGGTGCTTCCCGAGTTGACGGGGAAGATCGACGGTATGGCGATCCGTGTCCCGACCCCGGATGTGTCGCTGGTCGACTTGACCGTCGAGGTCGAACGCCCAACCGATCGGGAGCAGATCAACGCCGCCTTCCGCGAAGCGGCAAAGGGCCGGTTGGCGGGCGTGCTGGCGGTCAGTGACGAGCCGTTGGTTTCGATCGACTACATATCGACTACCGAGTCGGCGACTGTGGACGCGTTGTCAACGTCGGTGATTGACGGGACGTTGCTGAAGGTGTTGGCCTGGTATGACAACGAGATGGGTTACGCCACGCGGCTCATTGATTTGGCCCAGTACCTCGGCAAGTTCCAGTAGGGTCAAACGTGGGGACCGCTCTGACGCGCCGCACCGTTGGTGACCTCAAGCCGGAGGAAGTAAACGGTCGGCGAGCGCTGGTACGAGTCGACTTCAATGTTCCGTTAGAGGGTCAGGGCGACAATCCGCGTGTGGCTAGCGACGCGCGGATTCGAGCTACTCTGCCGACGGTGACTGGACTCATTGAGCGTGGTACGACGGTCGTACTGGTTAGTCATTTGGGACGACCGGGTGGCGCACGGCGAGCTGAGCTGTCATTGGCTCCAGTCGCGCGCTGCCTCGAGGAGCTGCTGGGACGACGGATCATTTTTCTCTCAGAGCCGTTCGACGAGCGGGCTCTCAAGCTGGTCCGCATGGGTCAACCCGGTGACGTGTTTCTGCTCGAGAACCTCCGCTTCGAACCGGGTGAGACCGCCAATGAACCCGGTTTTGCTGGCCGCCTGGCGCGCTTTGGCCAGCTTTTCGTCCAAGATGCGTTCGGGACTTGTCACCGCGCGCACGCATCAACGGTTGGAGTCGCCGACCATTTGAGCCCGCGGGTTGCGGGTCAACTCGTTGAGCGCGAGCTGAACGCGTTTCATCGACTGCTGGAGCCCGACCGACCATTTGTGGCGGTACTCGGAGGGGCCAAGATCGCTGGCAAGCTGGAGATCGTTGATGAGCTCGCCGGCAGATGCGACCGCGTCTGCCTCGGTGGCGGAATGGCGAACACCTTTTTGCTCGCGACCGGCGCAGAAGTCGGTGACTCGTTGGTTGAGCCCGACCGCGTGGAGGCGGCGCGCCAGATCCTGGATCGATACTCGGACAAGCTCCTGCTGCCCAGCGACGCGGTCGTCGCGGCTGACTTGGACGCGGATGCGAAACGCGAGACCGTACCTACAAACGCGGTGCCGCCGGGTCGGAAGATCCTCGATATCGGCCCCGCTTCGGTTGGGGCGATCGTCAACGCGCTGAAGGGAGCACGTACCGTTTTCTGGAACGGTCCGCTCGGAGTCTTCGAAACGCCACCGTTTGATGTCGGCACGTTGGCGGTGGCGGAGGGGTTGGCTGATGTCACCGCTCACGGGGCTTACACGGTCATCGGCGGTGGCGACTCGATCGCGGCACTCGAGCGCGGCGGCCTGGCAGGAAGTGTCAGTCACGTCTCGACGGGTGGGGGCGCAGCGCTCAAGCTCGTTTCTGGGGCCACCTTGCCTGGGATCGAGGTGCTGGACTCGGCGACCGAAAGGAGCGCGGTGTGAGCACGTCAAACCGACCCACCATCGTTGCTGCCAACTGGAAGATGTACAAGACGATCGCCGACGTTGGTCCGTATATGAGCTCCTTTTACGCTGCGCTGCCGGACTTGGGCGCCGGCGTTCGGCTGGTGTTTTTTCCGGCTGCGGTCTTGATCCCCGCAGCGGTTGAGGCGGTCGGCAAGCGGGCTCAGGTTGGGGGCCAGAACTGTCACTGGGAGACTGAGGGCGCTTACACCGGCGAGGTTGCGCCTGGAATGTTGGCCGCGGCTGGGGCGGAGTTGGTCCTGGTTGGTCATTCGGAGCGCCGTCAGCTGTGTGGTGAGACGGATGCACAGTGCGCGAGAAAAGTTGTTGCCGCATTGAGTGCTGGCCTCGATCCGATGTTATGCGTCGGTGAGACACTCGAAGAAAGGGAAGCCGGCCGGCAGCAAACGGTCGTGCTGGGCCAGCTCTCTCGCGCGATCGACGGACTATCACGCGATGAATACAGCCGTCTCGCGCTGGCGTATGAGCCGGTTTGGGCGATCGGCACGGGCCGAACGGCGGCTCCCACGGATGCGCAGCAGATGCACGCGACGATACGCGACGCAGTCGCGTCGATCGCATCACCGTCGATTGCGTCGGCGATGCCGATTCTGTATGGCGGTAGCGTGAAGCCCGGCAATGCGGCTGAGCTGATGGGCCAACACGACATCGATGGCGCCTTGGTCGGTGGAGCGAGTCTAGATGCGCACGACTTCGCTGCCATCGCGGCCGCCGCCACCGGGGTGGCTTCTTGACGAGTTCGTAGGTCGGGGTAAATTGTAAATCTCTATGTACAGTGCACTTATCATTCTATTGATGCTGGATTGCCTAGCGTTGGTCGTGGTCGTGCTCCTGCAGTCGGGGAAGGGAGGTGGGCTGGCAGCGGGGTTTGGTGGAGCCGGTACCGGGATGGAGATGATGGGCAGTCGCCAGACGGCAACGTTCCTCCACAATGCGACGAAGTGGCTCGGGGGTGCGTTTCTGGTCATCTGTCTGGCGATCTCGCTGCTGACCGTGCGTGGGACCCGGCCGACGAGCCTGATCGAGCGTGAGCTCCAAGGTGAGGGTCAAGCCCCGGTGACGGAGCCTCAAACCCCGACCGATCTTCAAGATATTCTCGGTGGCGAGGCGGCCGCCCCGGCCGTTGACGGCGCGGCGATGCCGAGCGGGGCGAATCCTGCGCCCAACGCAGACGAGAGCGCGGCTCCCGCCGGCGAGTAGAGCGCCACCAGCTGGCCCAAGTGGTGGAATTGGTAGACACGCTGTCTTGAGGGGGCAGTGGCCGAAAGGCCGTGGGAGTTCGAATCTCCCCTTGGGCACCAATCGATTCGCGTAACCTCTTCACCAGCCTGGAGGATCTCGTGTTAAAGGAGTTCAAGGAGTTCGCCATGAAGGGCAGCATGCTCGATATGGCGGTGGGTATCATCATCGGTGCGGCGTTCGCGACGGTGGTTAGCTCTCTCGTCGCGGACGTGCTCATGCCGCCGATAGGGTTGGCACTCGGTGGGGTCGACTTCGCCGACTTCTTCGCGGTGCTGAGCCAGGGCTCACCGGCGGGACCTTATGCGACCGTCGAGGCGGCACAAGAAGCGGGGGCGGTGACCCTCAACTGGGGGATGTTCGTCAACAACATCATCACGTTTGTTATCGTCGCGTTCTCGGTTTTCCTCGTAATCCGCAATGTCAATCGGGCCAAGAAGAAGGAAGAAGAGGCGCCAGCGGAGCCGCCCAAGCACGAGGTCTTGCTGGGTGAAATCCGCGACTTATTGAAGACCAGGTCGTAGTGTCGCAGTGCGGCGCACTGAAGGAGCAATCATGTTTGGGAGAGCGAAAGCGTTCGTTGTGGGGGTTGGGGTTGGTATTTTCGTAGCCCCCTTGGCGGGTAGGGAAACCCGCCAGTTGGTGCTCGAGAAGATCGGTGAGTTGTTCGAGCTCGGTGGGCAACGGATCGACGACTTGGAATCTGAGCTCGATGAGCGGCGGACCGAGCAGTACCCGGCAACCGAGCCCGACATCGAACCGGAAACAGAGCCATTGGTCGACGAAAAGCCGGCGTGAGCCGTCCACCGTTGCCGCTCGTGGTTCGATTTGGCGAGCGTGCAATCTCCGATGTTGTCGATCACGACCTACCCGCCGGCGATGTGGCTAGGCGCGTCGCCTTTTACCTGGCGCACGATCTACCGGAATCTGCCGCAGTCAGGTTAGAGACGGATGTAGATCGTCGTGTGCTGGACCCAACACTGCCGATCGGCGGTCAGGTTCAGGCTCACGCCCAGTTGTGGCTCGGGGTGAGCTGAGCAACAGCGTTCCACCACCCTACCGCGTTGCGGTCTACGGCGCAGCGACCGAGTACGCTGAGCTGGTGCCGCGAGCGCCAAATCTCCAATGCGTGTTTCACAAGGCGGGAGGCAGTGGGTCGCTCCCTCCGGACGTTGATCTGGTAGTCCTCGACCTCGACTTTGTCGGTGCGTACTCGGGGCAGATACTCGCCGACATCGTTGGTAGAACACCACAGCCGGTGGTGCTCGCGGTGACCCGGCAACCGACTGCTGACTCGGCGGTGCAAGCGCTCACCGGGGGGGCTAATGACTATTTCGCGCTGCCGCATGATCGTGGCCGTCTGACTGCAGCGATGGATGATCTGCATGCCGGTTGGTCCAGGGCGGCGAGATCGGTGAGTGGGACCAATCGTTTCACCGTAGCGGTGCCACCGGGTGGTCTTCGATTTGATGAATACGAGAAGCGCATTATCGCTTTCGCGCTCGAGAGAAACGATTGGAACCGCACTGCGGCCGCGCGCGAACTCGGTATCAGCCGGCCACGTCTCAAGCGGAAGATCGAGAAGTACGATCTCCGCCGTTCCTGACATCCCTGGCGCGGCGAGCCGGCCCAGCACGTCACGTCCCCGCACAATCCAGCACACCCTCGGTGCTCACATCTCAATCGATGCTTGATCTGGTTCGGGTATGCTGCTACCGACCAGCCTTTTAGCGTGTTGTTGAGAGAGGCTGGCATAAGGGTTGCGACGTTTCGCAGATACCCCCCCCCATGGCCCCGAAACGGACGAAGGCTTCACATGGTGCCAACAGGCGAGGCAGCCACTCAAGCGATGGAAAGGGCGCGCGCGGCGATCGGTCGGCGGCGGCTGAACGAGGCGCTGTCGGAATTCATCGCCGCTGCCGAGATTGCAGCCAAAGTGCCAGAGTGCGAACAAACGTGCTCTGATGCTTGGCGTGAAGCGGCCGAGATCCGGATGCGACTCGGCCAGTGGGATCGAGCCGTCGAGGACGTGCTCACGAGCCGAGATGTAGCGGCGAACGTTGGCGATGAGCGGTTGTTGGCCGAGGCCGAGAATCTGCTCGGAGTGATCGAGTACGAGCGCGGTAACTGGCACGAGGCGAGTCGTCGCTTCGGTGTCGCCAGGGAGCATGCGGGAACGATCGGTGACGAGCGTTTGTTGGTCGAGATCGAGACCAACGAAGGCCTACTGTGGACGGCACTCGGGGACCGTCAGCGCGCAACGGAGTCGCTCGATTGGGCGCTAGCCCGTTTCGAGGAACTGGATTACGACAAATGCGGGCCGCGTTTGCTCAGCAATATGGGTACCGTGTTGGCGGGTCTGGGGCGGATCGATGAGGCGGACGCGCTTTTCGACCGTGCCGTGGACAAGTGCAAACGGCGACTCGATCTATACCTGGGGGCAAAGGTCATGCTGAATCGCGCCCGGTTGGCGCTGGATCAAGAGGATTTGATTCGCGCCGACACACTGGCCAAGACGGTGAAATCCTTTTGCGAGTGGTTCAGCAGCGGCTCGCTCGAGGCCGAGACAGTGTTCCTGCTGGGGTCGATCGCTGGTCGAATGGGAAACTTGGCCGAAGCTGAGAAGAGCCTGAAACGGGCGCTCGAGATGTGCGCCGATGGTCGCGCGCCAAACTGCGAAGCCGAGGCTTGGGCGGAGTTGGGAGAGCTCCTGATTGGGCAGGACAGAAACTGTGAGGCACTCCAGGCATGGCGCGAAGCCCGGCGTTGCTACCGGTCGTTGGGTGCCAATCTCGAATCCCTGCACTTGGGTGATCACGAAGATCCCCCCGGCCATGGGGAGAAGCTCCGAATCGTCTAGTCGCGAGAGCTACGCTCCCCACACCGCGGTTGCTGCCGATCGTTGCCGCTCCTAACATGCCAGTGTGACACCCGGCAAGTTCGTCGAGATCGACCATACGGCTGACGTCGGCCTCGACTTGGAGGGGGAGTCCCCGGCCGAGGTGCTGGAGGCTGCCCAGCGCGGTCTGACCTGCCTATTGATGGCCGACACCTCAGATCTCGTATCCGACGGCGAGCGCGCGGTCACGGTGACCGCCGACGGCTACCCGGATTTGCTCAAAGCGTGGTGTGAGGAACTCTATCGGTTGCTCGAGGAAGAGAGCTTCGTGGCGCTGGAGTCGCAAATATCCTCAGTCGACCCCAAGGGATGTGTCGGGTTGGTACAGGGGGTTTCGGTGTCGGCCGAGCGCTTAGCCGCGGCGAGTGAGCTCAAAGCCGTGACGTATCATCAACTCGCGTTTGACCGCGATGAGGCTGCTGGGAACGAGCTTTGGAGGGCGCGGGTTATTTTCGACGTGTAGCGCCAATTTCTAACCTCATGAACGAAATCGAAGTCCGAAAGATCGAGCCGTATCTCTGGGAAATCCCAAAGACCGGTGAGATGCGCGTACCGGGGCGGATATTCGCGTCGGATCAACTCATGGCCGCGATTCGCACCGATCACAGCCTCGAGCAGGTCCGCAATGTCGCCTGCCTGCCGGGCATCGTCGGGTGGTCGTTGGCGATGCCCGATATCCACTGGGGTTACGGATTTCCGATCGGTGGTGTCGCCGCTACAGACGCTCAAGGCGGTGCCATTTCACCGGGCGGTGTGGGCTACGATATCAATTGCGGCGTTCGTTTGGCGCGCAGCGACTTGGTGTTCGCTGATCTCGATGACACGGTGCGTCGATCGCTCATCGATCGGTTGTATCAGGTCGTGCCGAGTGGCGTCGGAGCATCGGGTGCTATCCGCAAGCTGTCTCGAGCCGACCTGGAACACGTGCTCGTGAACGGGGCCCGGTGGGCCATTGAGCAGGGTTATGGAGACAGGCTCGATCTCGAGCACACCGAGGCCGGCGGTCGTCTGGGCGGCGCCGACCCCGATTGTGTCTCTGATCGTGCCAAGAAGCGCGGGCTCGGTCAGGTCGGCACGCTGGGCTCGGGCAATCACTTTCTCGAGGTGCAGCGGGTGGCCCGATTGTTTGACACGACCCTGGCTAACGCTTTCGGGTTGTTTCCGGATCAGATCGTCGTCATGATCCACTCCGGTTCGCGAGGGTTGGGCTATCAGATTTGCGACGATTCTCTCAGGAGAATTCGACCCCGGCTCGCAGACTTTGGCTATCGGCTTCCTGATGTTCAGCTCGCTGCAGCGCCACTGGATTCACCCGACGGTCGGTCGTACTTGGGCGCTATGAGGTGTGCGGCCAACTACGCTTGGTGTAACCGACAGGTCATGTTGCACAAGGTGCGCGAAGCTTTTCAGGAGATCTTTGGCGTTCCCGCCACCAGGCTGGGTATGCGTTTGGTCTACGATGTCTGTCACAACATCGCCAAGATCGAGGAACACGAGTTCGAAGGGCGGAGAATGCCGGTGTGCGTTCACCGAAAAGGCGCAACGCGAGCGTTTCCAGCGGGGCATCCGGAGGTCCCGCCAGCGTACCGTGATGTTGGGCAACCCGTTCTCGTGCCGGGTAGCATGGGTAACTACTCCTACGTCTGTGCGGGGGCGGCTGGTGCGATGGAGAAGACCTTCGGCTCGACGTGTCATGGCGCCGGTCGGAAGATGAGTCGTACGCAGTCCAAGAAACGCTCTCGCGGGCGTGATCTGATTGGGGAGATGGAGGCCAAGGGGGTTGTGGTCAGGGCCACTGGGATGCGAACGGTGGCGGAGGAGATGCCGCATGCGTATAAGGATGTCGCCGACGTGGTCGAGGTAATGGAGGCGGCTGGAGTCAGCCGCCGCGTAGCTGAGCTCAAACCGGTTGGAGTGGTCAAGGGATAATGGCGAATCCAGCCGATCTCCTGGAACGGACGAGAGCCGAGATCGTCGAGGTTGGACACCGGTTGTATGGGCGCGGGTTAGTCGCTGGCGCGGAGGGCAACATCTCAGTCCGGCTCGACGAGACGAGGGTGCTGGCTACGCCGTCCGGGGTCAGCAAGGGGTTTCTCGCACCGGAGTCGCTGGTGATTACCGACATGACCGGCCAGCGGTTAGCGGGGACCGGTCGACCATCCAGCGAGTTGAAGATGCATCTGAGGATCTACGAGCTGCGGAGCGACGTTGCAGCGATCGTCCACGCCCATCCACCGATCGCGACTGGTTTTGCCATCGCGGGTCAATCCCTCAACGAGTGCGTAATTCCGGAGATCATCGCCACACTGGGTTGGGTACCGATCGTTCCGTATGGGACACCGTCCACCGATGAGCTGGCTCAACAGCTATCACCGTACGTGAGAGCCCACGACGCGCTTCTGCTCGCCAATCACGGGGCGGTGGCCTACGGCAGCTCGTTGGCGGTGTCGATCAACGTCATGGAGTCTCTCGAACAGGCGGCGCGATCGTTGTTGGTCGCGCACCTCCTGGGGAACGTCAATCGATTGTCGCGCCAGGAGGTCGACCGGTTGATGGCGCTGGATGCATATGGCTCAGGGGTCCAGAACCCGGGTTGTGCGGTGACCGATATCGAGCCTTTGGCCCAGCGTGGCTACCCTGGTGGGCTGGCCTCGGAAAGCGTTGAAATCCGGCGTGGAATCGCCGAGATCGTGCGCGACACGCTCAACGGCGAAGCGGGCCGTTAGCGCGCTTCCAGCTTGGCTACGTGGGCGCTTAGACGAGATTTGTGCCGGGCGGCGGCGTTCTTGTGGATGATTCCCCGGCCGGTCAAGCGGTCGAGCAGGCTCTCCGCGTCTCGAAGAGCCGATTTGGCGTCTTCGCCGGAGCTGGCCTGACGGACCTTCTTGATGGCGGTACGGAGACGCGACCGAGCATCGCGGTTTTGCAGGCGACGCCGGTCGTTTGTACGGGCGCGTTTAGCGGCAGACCTCACGTTCGGCATGGTGCCTCACAGAAAAAGTATTCGAGATCGTAATCCAAAGTGGCTTAGTAAGATAGACCGCTCTGGCGGGTTCGGCAACGGGATCCTGACCAGCTGTTTTGACACCTCCCTCTAGGGAAGCATAGGTTAAGGCACTCGCAGTTGCCGCGCGTGCGACTCTCTGGGCCCATCACACCTTAACTCTCCGATGTCATGGACCAATCGCTTGTTTTCCTGCTGCCGGTTCTGCTCTTCTCGGTGATCGTGCACGAGTACGCTCACGGGTATGTGGCTGAGTGGTGGGGTGACCCTACGGCACGGATGCTCGGGCGGCTGACTCTGAACCCGGTCCCGCACATCGATCTCTTTGGCTCGATTCTGGTGCCGTTGTTCCTGTTATTGAGTGGTTCGAGCATACTGTTTGGTTGGGCCAAGCCAGTACCGGTCACGCTAGAGAACTTCCGCGACCGCAAGTGGGGAGATATTACCGTATCGTTGGCGGGCCCTGCGTCCAACATTCTGCTGGCGTTCGCTTTCGCTGCGGGTCTGTTTGTCACTCGGGTTGTCTCGGGCGGGGCGATCTCACCGGGGATTCAGTTGCTGTGCGAGTATGGGATCTTCATCAATTTCATCCTGGCGGTGTTCAATATGCTGCCTGTACCCCCGTTGGACGGCTCGCACGTGGTAGCCAACTTCTTGCCGCGTCCGATGGCCTACTCGTATCAGTCAACGGGCCGCTACGGGTTGATCATTGTCGTCTTGCTTCTGATGTTCACTCCGATTGGGGGCATCGTGTTCGGCGTGACCCGCATATGGACCTGGACGATGGTGCGCCTCGCATTGGGGATCGGGTGAGTCCGTCGGGTGGATCCACGGCCACAAAGCCCCGCGTCCTCAGCGGCATTCAGCCGACAGGCGAGCTGCACATTGGGAACTACCTGGGTGCGGTTCGGAACTGGGTCCGGTTACAGGACGACTACGAGTGCTTCTACCCGATCGTAGACTACCACGCCATCGCTAGCCCGTTTGATCCTCGGGAGCTCCGAAAGCTGACCGAGGATATGTTGGTCTCGCTGGTCGCCGCCGGTCTGGATCCCGATAAGTGTCACATATTCATCCAGTCCGAGGTCCCCGAGCACACCGAGCTGGCTTGGATTCTGACATCGCTCGCTCCGCTTGGACAGCTGCAGAGGATGACTCAGTTCAAGGACAAGACTGCCGATGGCGGGGAGTCGGTCAACGCTGGACTCTTGATGTACCCCGTGCTCCAGTCAGCAGACATTCTGCTGTACAAGGCCGATCGCGTCCCGGTGGGGGAGGACCA
>JBFGIA010000009.1:0-34540 GCA_041577935.1 Gemmatimonadota bacterium
ACCCGCCCGCCGGATGGACTTCCACTGGGTTGCCGTTGACGCTTAGCCGGACGTCACTCCCGGGAGCGCCTTCCACCCGGCCGAATACGAAGGTCGAGTCCGACGCGGTCAGCGCCTGGCCAGCGGCCGGATACTGAACGTGAACGAGGAGCGAATCCTGGAGTTGGGCCGCGGCCGCGGGAGTCGGGGTCGCGGCCGTCAGTAGCACCACGAGCGACACCGGGGAACGCCCCGGGAGAAGCCTCATGAGTGGGAAAGCTAGCCCCCGACTCTGGCCGGCTCAACGAAACGGTGTTTGATCGTTTGTTGCCCCGGGGTCGTCGTACAATAAAATGAACCATCGAGCCCATTCCACAGCTCTGCTAGCAGCAATCACGCTCGTCGTCGCGCTGCGACCGTTCAACGCCCAAACCAAACAACACTCGAGCCCGCAACTAACCACGGCCGCCTTAGCCTTCGTCGACGTGAACGTGGTTCCGATGGACACCCGGCGATTGCTCCGCCACCAGACCGTCCTCATCGGAGGTGACCGGATCACGGCTCTCGGCCCAGCGGACGAGATCGAAGTCCCCGCCGAAGCCGCGATCGTTGAGGGTGACGGGCTCTACCTCATGCCGGGGTTAGCCGACATGCATGTTCACCTCGATCGCGAAGACCTGCGCGCTTACGTCGATCACGGGATCACCACGGTGCGCAACATGTGGGGGTTCCCCGATGTTCAGGCGATGCAGCGCGAGATCGCTGCGGGTGACTTGCTCGGTCCCACAATCCACTCGATCAGCCCCGGTCTGGACGGCAACCCACCCAAGTGGCCGCTGACTCAGCTCGTGCTCGAGCCATCCCACGCCGACAGCGTAGTTGGCGTCCAGTACGACAGCGGCTGGCGAACGCTCAAGCTCTATCAGGACCTCCACCAGGATGTGTACGACGCGATCATCGCGGCGGCACGTGCGCGCCGGATGGACTACGTCGGCCACGTCCCCACTCGGGTCGGGCTCACCCACGTGCTCGACTCTGGTCAGCGTTCGATCGAGCATCTCGGCGGCTATGCTCGCGAACTGGGCGCAGCTGGCGGCTGGTGGATGTCGATCGACGATGACCGGTTGGGGTTCGTCGTCGCTCACACCCGAGAGGCGGGTGCCTGGAACTGTCCTACACTGGCGATCTTCGCCGAGATCGCCAAGCGCCGCCCGCGAGATGTCGCCGATCGGCAGATCGCGAACCGCCGCCGGGTCGTCAAAGCGCTCCACGACGGCGGGGCACAACTCCTGATCGGCACCGACTCGGGGATCGATATCGTGGCTCCAGGCAACTCGATCCACGACGAGCTGGCCGAGTTCTCAGCTGCCGGGCTGTCGCCCTACGAAGTGCTCCGGATCGCCACCGTCGATGCGGCTGACTTTCTGGGCGGCTCTCACGAGTTCGGCACGATCGCCGTGGGGCGCCGAGCGGATCTGCTGCTGGTAGACACCAACCCGCTAGACGACGTGGCAGCGCTGCGGGAGCTCAGGGGCGTCGTCCTGCGCGGTACCTGGAGGCCAAGCCCAGCCCAATAGCTCCGAGCCTGTCGCTTCCTCGCCAATCAGGTTATTCATGTCACGCACACGTCGAAGCATCTCCGCAGACCTAACCGAGTGGACCACGATGACCCAACGGAATCAGGACGCTCAATCCGATTATCGACGTCTGTTCGAGCGGATACCTTACGGTGTCTACCAAACCACGCCCGCGGGTCAGATCGTGGCCGCCAACCCAGCCTTGTTGAGGATACTCGGGTATCGATCACTGGAAGAGCTAGAGCGGATCGATGTCGCCAGCGAGCATTACGTCGACCCGTCTGCTCGCCATGCCTGGGCTCAACAACTCGAGCGTGAAGGCCAGGTACAAGACATGGAGATCACCCTCCGGCGCGTGAATGGCGAACAGATCGTAGTTCTCGACAACGCTTCGGTGGTCCGGGACGACAACGGAGACACGCTTTTCTACGAGGGGACGCTGACCGACATCACTGCCCGCAAGCGGGCGGAGGAAGAACTGCGAAGAAGCGAGGAGAGGTTTCGCGACCTGTTCGAAGCCTCTCCTGATGCGATTTTCGTCGAAGACTCTGAAGGAAACGTGTTGGATGCCAACCCGGCCGCAACCAAGCTTCAGGGCATTGACAGACAGACCTTGATCGGTATGAACGTCGCCGAGCTCGTGCCGCCGGAGTACGTCGAGTTCGCGCAGGACCATCATCGCCGCCTCGTAAGCGGTGAGGTCGAGCAGATCGAGGGGTTTACGTGGGCTGCTGACGGTCGTGCTATACCGGTTGAGATACGGGCCCGGCCGCTGGAATACAGCGGACAAGAAGCCGTCCTGGTCCATGTTCGTGACGTTACCGAGCGGAAAGAACATCAAAAGCGACTCGAGCAGCTGGCCCAATTCGACGCGGTGACCGGGCTGCCCAACCGCTTCCTGTTCGAGGACCGTTTGAATCAAGCGGTCCTTGGGACGCGGCGCACGGGCGAACGGATCGCGCTCCATTACCTCGACCTCGACGAGTTCAAGCAGGTCAACGACACGTTCGGCCACGCGGTCGGCGACGAGCTGCTCAAGGCGGTCGGCCACCGGCTCTCGAACCTCGTCCGTGAGACCGATACCGTCGCTCGGCTGGGCGGCGACGAGTTCGCCATCATACAGACGGATATCCGCGGAGCTACGGGGGCGAGCGCGTTCGCCATGCGGATCCAGGAGGCGATGACGAAGCCGTTCAACGCAACCGGTCATGACATTCACTCTAGCACGAGCATTGGCGTCACTGTCTCGTCACCGGGGGACGAGCCAAGCGAGCTGTTGCTGCAAGCCGACCGCGCGTTGTACAAGGCGAAAGAACGCGGCCGCCAACGATTCCATTTCCACAATCAGGAGTTGGCCGAGGAAGTCGAGCGATACGTATCGATTCGCCGCGACCTCCGCGATGCTGTCGGTCGCAATGAGTTCTTCCTCGAGTACCAACCCCAGGTCGACCTGAGAACCGGCAACATTGTTGGCTCGGAAGCGCTTGTTCGCTGGCAACATCCGAGGCGCGGGAGACTACCGCCGAGCGAGTTTATCCCGGTAACCGAAAACACGGGCCTCATCAGCGCTATCGGCGACTGGGTTCTCCAAGAAGCGTGTCGGCAGCGTCGTGAGTGGTGCGACCGCGGTCTGACAAAGGTCCCCGTGGCCGTCAACCTATCGGCGGTGCAGTGCAGGGACCCCCGGTTCACCGACAAACTCCAAACCCTGATCGAGACCACCGGCGTTAGACCCGATCTGCTCGAGCTCGAGCTGACCGAGACGATCCTCATGCAAAAGTCCACGGCTGTCCAACGCGCACTCACGCATTCCGACGAGAGCGGTATCTCGATCGCTATCGATGACTTCGGTACCGGGTACTCGTCCCTTCAGTACTTGCGCGAGTTTCCGGTACACCGGCTCAAGATCGCGATGGAGTTCGTTCAAGGCGTGACCGAGGACCCGGACGATGCCGCCATCGTTACGGCGGTCATCAGCCTGGGGCACGAGCTGGGAATGCGGGTCATCGCCGAGGGTGTCGAGACGGAAGAGCAGGTCGAGTTTTTGAAGGTCCACGACTGCGATGAAGCCCAGGGCTTCTACTTCAGCCGCCCCCTCGCCGCGGAGGCCCTCGCCGAGCGGCTCAACCACCCCTCAGGACATCAAGTTCCGTAGGAGTGAACTCTCTTTCCGCGCCGTCTGCAAGGCAAAATCTCAAAACGATAGGCAACACTTTTCCAACCCTGTAGGTAAAGCTCTTCCTTCCTCAGGGAACGGGGTCTCCACTCTGTGACCCCTACGCCCCTCAGCAGCAACCGTCATGTCCTCTCTGTTCCTATCCCCCCGCCGCCTCTGGCACATGCGTTGCCCTGTCAGGGCAGCACTTCCCCCGACCAAATAGCCCCTCGGTCCAGGGCAAACCCCGCGAGAGCGGGCGACGCAAAGCCACGGATCCTCACTGCAACAGCAGCGGACAGCCGGGCTACCCGAAAAACCGAAACACCTCGCATGCGCCAGCCAATTCTGAAGGCGCAAACCGAGGAGGCATTGGATGGAAGTTTTGCCAGCGAACCCTGCTGCGCCTTCAGACGATCGAAGCGACACCGTGGGTGGATCGCAACCGTTCATGCTCGTCCAGATGGCTATGGCCAAGGCCGAAGCCCTGACGCGAGCGCAACGGTGGGCGGATGCCCTGGATGCCTACCGAAAGGCGATACGGCTTGCCGGAGAAGACGGACTTGGTCTGGCAACCAAAGCCGACGCTCATCGGGGTGCGGGAATCGTCCAGATGCGGTGCAGCAACTGGGACGGGGCTGAAAGTGAGTTACTGGAGAGCCAGTCGTTTGCGTCGAGGTTGAAAGACGACCGGCGCTTGGCTCTTGTCAAGAACGTCCGAGCCGCCGTCGCATTCGAGCGCGGTGATTGGCAGGACGCTCAGCGTTTGTACGAAGCGGCGCGGGGAAACGCGGATGCTTCCGGTAGCACACGGCTCCTGGCCCAGATCGACAACAACGAAGGCGCGCTCTGGTCGGCACTCGGCCACCAGAAGCGGGCGGAGGCGTGCTTTAGGCACGCGCTCGAGCTGTTTGAAGAGCTCGACAACCACCCGTGTGGCGCCAGAACCCTCAACAACCTCGGCATCGCGCTGGTCGCGCAAGGCCGCCTCTGGGAGGCGGACAACGTCTATGACCGAGCGATGCGAGAGTGCAAGCGGCAAGGCGACAGAACCCTGGCCGCGGAGGTCATGCTCAACCGGGCGGACCTCGCGTACACCCGAGGCAACGACCATCAAGCCCAGTCGCTCGCCGATCGCGCACGCGCGTTCGCAGAGCACTTGGAGAACGTCATCGTGCAAGCGAGCGCGCTTCGAATTCTGGGTGGGGTTGCTCGGATCGCCGGAGATCTGGTACTCGCCGAGCAGAGAATCAAAAAGGCCATTCAGCTCAGCAAGGGTGGCACAGCCCCGCTGAGCGAGGCCGAGGCATGGGCAGAGTTAGGCCTTCTGTTCATGGACCGACATGACACCGAACAAGCTGAGCACGCCTGGCAGCGGGCCCAGTCCATCTATCGTGACTTGGGGAACACGACCGAAGCTGATCGACTCGATCAGCAGATCGATTCCTCCAAGGCACGGTCGGAGGCCGCATGACGAACAACAACCGAAACCAGACTCATCGCGGTCGGTTCGTCGGCGTCCTTGTTGCAGCGGTCGCGTTCTCTCTCACGGCTTGTGAGAGCGGGAGCGGTCCCGTCGCGTTCGAGGAAATCGACAACAGCCCGACCGTCACGATTAATGGAGTTCAACTGCTGAAAGCACCCGCTGGATTGCGGCTCGCCGGATCGGTAAGCGCGCAGATGGATCAGAGCGGCGGCACCGTCTCAATCGACGGCGCGTGGCTCACCGTCCCATCCGGCGCACTCAGCAGCAGCACCACGATCACCATGGCCAACGGGGGCGACCTGTGGGCCTACGACTTCGGGCCTGACGGCCTGACGTTCAACTCTTCGGCAACGCTTACGGTCAAGATCACACAGGCCGAGCTGACTCAGCTGGGCGTTGATCCGAATGCTCTCGCAGTTGCCTACGCCACAAATGGCGGCAGCAACAACTGGCAGATCCTGGGTGGCAGTTACGACCCGGTCAAGGAAGAGATCGATCTGCCGGTCGACCACTTCTCTGTCTACGCCCTGTGCGTCGAGTAAGGGAGGTGCCGACCATGCGAGACTTTCACAATCAACCCAGCACCGACATCAAGCACATGAGGAGGCATCACGTGTTGCAACGACGCAGCATGCTCAAGCGCCTGATGGTCGTCGCGGTCGCACTCGGCTTTGTGGCCTGTGGGGAGGACAACGGCCCTATAGCCCCTGGCGAACAGGGACCGATGGTCAATCCCGCGACCGTTACCATCAACGGCGTTGAACTGCTGAAAGCACCCGGTGGTCTGCGGCTCGCCTCATCGGCGAGCGTACAGATGGACCAGAGCGGTGGCACCGCCTCAGTCGACGGTGCGTGGCTCACAGTCCCATCCGGCGCACTCAGCAACAGCACCACGATCACCATGGCCAACACCAGCGACCTGTGGGCCTACGACTTCGGGCCTGACGGCCTGACGTTCAACTCACCGGCAACGCTGACGGTCAAGATCACAGTCACCGAGTTGGTGCAAATCGGGGTCGACCCGAATGACCTGAGGATCGCCTACGCGACCAGCGGTCTCACCAACGATTGGCAGATCTTGGGCGGCAGCTACGATTCCGTGAAGCAAGAGATCAAGCTTCCGGTTGACCACTTCTCCATCTACTCGCTTTGCATCGAGTAGAGAGACGGGAGAACGGACCATGTTTGGTTTTCACGCTAGCCACGACTCTAACGAGAGAAGGAGCAAAGACGTGATGCGACAGAGCATCATCATGAAGTCTTTGCTAGTCACGGCGTACATGATCGTCGTGATCGGCATCGCGGTCGGTGTGGCGGCGTGTGGACAGGACGAAGGTCCGTTCTCCCCCTCAGGCCAAGAAACAGCACTCGATGACGCCACCGTAACGATCGACGGCATCACCTTCGTAAAGTGGACCAACGCGGAAGGCTTGGTGCTATCCGACGACGATTCTGATGATGATTCCGATTCGTCCGATGATGAGTCATCTGACTCGGACGATGATTCCGATGACGGATCGAACGATTCCGATGAGGGATCCGACGACTCCGACGATGATTCTTCTGACGACGACGGTTACTCGACCTGCTACGACGAATGTGAGGTCGACTCGTCAGGAAAGAGGATCAAGACAAGCGGGGCATCGCTGACGGTCCCTCGAGGCGCTATCAACAGCGCAGTGCGCATCTCGATGCGCAGGGACGACGACTCCGATGACGGGGTGTGGTCGTACCGAACAGCGTTCGAATTCGGTCCGGCCGGGCTTCAGTTCGAACAACCGGCAACGCTGACGATCGAGATCGCGCCTCATCAGCTGCAGTCGATGGGACTCGACCCCGAGCGTCTTCGGATCGCCTACGTGCAGGGTGACGATCACGACGATTGGGAGCTACTCGGTGGCAGATACGATCCAGACACCGGATCGATCGCCATTGAGGTCTGGCACTTCTCGCGCTACGCGCTCTGCATCGAGTAGACGAAAGAAGTGCAGAACATGAAAGCAACCCCAGAGAAGGGACACAACATGCGACTACACGGCCTGATCAAATTCATGCTGGTCGCTGCGGCCGTGACCGCGTTCGCGGCCTGCGGGCAGAATGGCAGTCCGCTTGGCCCGAGCGACCAGCCAACGATATCCAGCGAAACGGCGAGCGCCCCTTCGGGCCCCGCCGTGAGCGCCGAGAGCACGGCCGGCGACAGCACGTCGATGACGACCCGGTCACACCAGCCCAACGCCGTCTTCAAGCTTGGCGGTTGGAATGGACTCGGTGGTGGTGGTGGTGCGGTGCCCTATGGCATGGCCCGCGACTGCTACGCGCTTTGCATCGAGTAAACGATCCTAACGACTAGAAAGCGAAGCCAGCATGACCGCAACCAAAAGAACGACACCTCACGTGATGCTCCTCGGCAGGTTCAAGAGCCTGTTGGTCGTCGTGGTCGCGGTTGGCTTCGCCGCCTGCGGCCAGGACGACGGGCCGCTCTCCCCAATAGTCCAGGTGACAGCGCAGAACCCGGCGACCGTCACGATAGACGGTGTCGAGTTGCTGCTGGCGCCGAACTCGAGCGAGCACATCGCTCGGTTTGGCAAGAGAGTGAAACGTCAGAGGTGCCGCACGGCCGTCAGGAAGAACATGACCAACAACGGTGGGACGCTCGCTGTCTGCGGCGCCCAGCTCACGGTTCATAAGGGCTCTTTCCCGCACACAAGACGCTTGTGGATGAGGACCGACCCCGTTCGTGACGACGGGCTCTGGTCGTACGAATTCGGACCTCATGGGACTCAGTTCCGGCGCACGCCTGCGACGCTCACCATCCAGGTTTCGGCCCGTACACTCAAGTCGATGGGGATTGACCCCGATCGATTGAGCATTGCGTACGTCACCGGCCAGGGACATGGCAACTGGCAAGTCATCGGTGTTGACTACGACTGGGACAGCCAGACGATATCCGCCCCGGTGTGGCATTTCTCGCGCTATGCGCTCTGCATCGAATAGGAACACCGATAACGATGATTCGAATCCAGTCAGCCTCAAACCCAAAGAATGAAGGGACTCACGGAATGCGACACCAAGGCATGATAAAGCGCCTGATGGTTGTCGCGGTCGCACTCGGCTTCGCGGCTTGTGGAAACGACACCGGTCCATTGGCACCGGGGCAAGACGCCGTCTCGAGTTCTTCGACCGTTACGATCAACGGCATCGAGCTGCTGAAGGCCCCAGCGAGCGGATTGGCGCTGGCGGGTAAGGGATGCGGCACGTATGACCGGAGGAACATCACCAACAACGGCGGTACGCTCACGGTGTGCGGTGCCGAGTTGGTGATTCACCATCATTCGTTCCCGCAGACCGAGCGCCTCTGGATGCAAACTGGAGACACCCGAGACGACGGCCTTTGGTCGTACGAGTTCGGCCCCAGTGGAACTCAGTTCGAGAACACACCGGCGACGCTGACGGTGGAAGTCACGGCCGCGGAGCTACAGGCCATGGGGCTCGATCCCGACCGGTTGAGCATCGCTTATGTGACCAGCCCTGATCACGAGGATTGGCAGGTCATCGGCGTCGATTACGACTGGGACAGCGAAACGATCTCGGCCCCGGTCTGGCACTTCTCACGCTACGCACTGTGCATCGAGTGAACACGACGCACGATACCATACGACGGGCCATCGACTGGCCCGAGCTTTCCCTGGCGGCGATCGAAGCGCGTATGCGCCACGTCTGGAGCGAAGGTCGTGGCGACGAAGCCGGCGCGCTCGCCAGCCTGGGATTGATCATCGCTAGACGTCAGCACCAGCCCGCTGACAGCATCACCCCGTTCCTGAGCGTAGTCGGCGCGATCGCCTTCGAGAGTGGCAACCTCGACGAGGCTCGGGGACGATTCGGAGAAGTTCTTCATATCGCAAGAAAAGCTGGGACCGCCAAGAGCGAAGCGGCGGCGCTCAGCAACCTCGGCGCAATCGCAAACGTTCGTGGCGACTTTGCGGTTGCGCTTTGGAACTATCGTTGCGCGCGCGGCGCATTCCGGCGCGCAAACTCGACGAACGGCGAGGCGCGAGCGCTCCAAAATATGGGAATGGTCCACGCGGACCTACGGCGGTACAACAAAGCCGCCGAGTGCTATGAAGCGGCTCGCGACCTCGCCGTCGATTGTAACGACCCCGAGCTGATCACGATCATCACGCTAAACATGATCGAGGTGTACCTGAACATCGGACAACTCGACCGTGCGCGCGAGAGCTGCGAAAACGCGATGCGGCGCGCGACCGAGCTCGGCAACGATCACTGTATCGCCGAAGCTCACCGCTACCAGGGCGAGATTCTCCGTCGGCTGAACGAAATCGAGCAAGCCAAGCACTCTCTGGAACAGGCCATATCGATCAGCCACGAGGCCAGCAATCCGCTCGCTGAAGCCGAAGCACTGCGGTCGATGGGCGAGCTCCACCTGTCTCAGAATGACCGCGAGGCGGCGCTCGGCGCGTTTGGACAAGCGTTCAAGCTCTTTACCGGTCTGGATGCGGCACACGAGTTGGCCGAGAGTGTTCTCATTCGGATTATCGAACAGCTTTCAGCGGAAGAGGAGAACCGGGATCCTCACCTTCACGGGCACTCCGCGAGAGTGGCCGATTTGGCGGTCGCGATCGCCGACGAGATGGAATTGGATTGCAGAACCAAGAAAGCGATCCTCGTCGCCGGGTACCTGCACGACATCGGCAAGCTCGACGTGGACCCCGCGATCCTCAGCAAGAAGGGCGAGCTCACCGCTCAGGAGCTGGCCCACATCCGTGATCACGCGGCGTTTGGCGCGGCACGGTTGAAGAAGCTCAATCTGCCGTGGGATATCGTGCCGATGGTACGCCATCATCACGAGCGGTTCGATGGCACCGGTTACCCGTGTCGTCTAGCCGGCGAGAAGATCCCTTTGGGCGCTCGGATTCTATCGGTTTGCGACATGTTCGAGGCGCTTACCTCCGACCGCCCGTATCGCCTAGCTTGGAACGTCGACTGGGCGCTCCACTACATCGAGAGCTCAGCCGGACACATAGGCGACCCGAAGGTCGTCGAGGCCTTTATGCGGGTGGTCCGAAAGCTCGGCCTGGCGACCGATCGCGGCGCGATTGACTCGACGTCACGTGACGTCGTCCAAGCTCTGTCGACGATTGAAGAGCCTGAGAAGCTGAGGGCTGTCGCAGGCGGCTAGACGCGCTGACCAACGCCGCCTGTCCAAATCCAGCGGTGTGGTTCCGGTTTGACGTACATACGATTTAAGGCCACCAGCCGATCCGGTGAGACTTCAGCCTTCGTCGTTCGTCCCGAGGCTGCTAAGTGGCTGTTGGTTTTGGGCCACGGAGCCGGGGCCGGGATAAAACACCCGTTCATCGAGGCGATCGCGGGTGCGCTCGCCGATCACCGGATCGCCACCTTCCGGTACAACTTCCCGTATATGGAGCAGCACCGAAAGCGACCCGACCCGCCGGCGGTCTTGACCGCCACCGTGCGCTCGGCGATCACCGCCGCGGCGACCGAGGTGCCCGATCTGCCACTTTTGGCCGGTGGCAAGTCGATGGGCGGCAGAATGACCTCTTTGGCGGCTTCGAAAACACCGCTCCCGGAGGTCGCCGGACTCGTGTTTTTCGGCTTCCCGCTGCATCCGATCGGGAAACCCGGAACCGAGCGCGCCGAGCACTTGAAGCGCATAGCAGTGCCGATGCTCTTCCTACAAGGAACCCGCGACAGGTTGGCCGACCTAGGGCTCATCCACGAGGCCTGCACCCCTCTCGACGAACTCGCGACCCTGCACGTCGTCGACGGCGCTGATCACAGCTTCCATGTGCTGAAGCGCTCCGGGCGAAGCGACGAAGACGTGGTGGACGAACTGGCCCGTGCAGTGGCAAACTGGGCGCTCGCCCTCGACCTGTCCTGACGCAGGAGGAGCCCTGGTGCGAGTTTGGGCCGGAACCAGCGGCTACAGCTACAAGGAGTGGAAAGGCAGCTTCTACCCCCAGGATCTCGCCAACGACGAGATGCTCGGGTATTACGCCGGTCAGCTTCCCGCGGTCGAGATCAACAACACGTTTTACCGCATGCCGACCGAGAAACTCCTCTCAACGTGGACGGCGCAGGTTCCACCCGATTTCCGGTTCGCGATCAAGGCATCCCGTCGGATCACCCACAAGAAGTGCCTCAAGGGCGCCGAGGACGAGACCGAATACCTGACGCGCACCGTCTCCACGATCGGGGACCGGCTCGGCGTGATCTTGTTTCAGCTGCCTCCGTATCTCAAAAAAGGCGTCGACCGGTTGGAGGGTTTTCTGGCCCAACTTCCAGAGGGGATTCGCGCCGCATTCGAGTTTCGCCACCCGTCCTGGTACGAAGACGAGGTGTTTGAGAAGCTCAAAGCCGCGGGCGCTGCGCTTTGCATCGCCGAGGCGGGTACCAAAGCCGATGCGCCGGACGTCGCGACCGCCGATTGGGGCTACCTGCGGCTGCGGCGCACCGACTACAGCGACGCGGATCTCGCCGCATGGGCGGATCGGGTTCGATCCTACCCGTGGTCGGATGCGTTTGTGTTCTTCAAGCACGAGGACGAAGCGGCGGGGCCGACGTTCGCCAAGCGGTTTCTGGAGCTCACCAGCAGCTGAGGGACCGCCGAGTTTAAGAGAACAGCGCCGCCAACCTTGCACGAGCGAGCTGCCGCAACAGGATCCATCCGGTAACGATGGCGATCGCCGCGAAGGCGAGACCCCACTCCCACTCGAGCAGCAAAAGCTTGCCCGAACCGAACAGTGCGGCGTAGACAAACACGACGCTGAGGGCCCACATCTTGACCCCGTGTCGAAGCCCACCGGTGGACGGTGTGACGTCGCCGGCAACAGCGCGCACTGGACCCCACCACCCGGGTGGCCTCACGCGGCGGTAGAAGTCGATCAGCTTCTCCATCGCGACCGGCGGTGTCAGAAACGTCACGCCGACCCACACGATCGTCGAGCCGATCAGGTTGAGCGTCACTTTCGCCGCAAAGGGAAACGCCGGGCCGCCCCAGGTGGGACTCATCCCGAGCGCGAACCCGATCCCGGCCGAAGCGATCATGGCGGCGATCTCACTCCACGCGTTGACCCGCCACCAGAACCAACGCGCGATGTACACCAGCCCGATCCCCGCGCCCAACGTCAACAACAACAGAAACAGCTGCGAGATCGAGTCGGCAAAGAAGCTGATCGTGATCCCGATCGCCAGCGCCACCATCGACGCCAAGCGACCGGCGGTCACGTAGTGGCGCTCCGATCGATCCCGAACCAGGAACGGCCGGTAGAGATCGTTGACGAGATACGCCGCCGATAGATTGATGAACGACGTCAGCGTCGACATGAACGCTGCCACCAGCGAAGCCAGCATGAGACCGAGCAATCCGACGGGCAGGAAATCGACCATCGCCCTGGGGTACGCCATCTCGGGATCGGCGATGTCGGGGTAGAGCAGGAGCGACGCCAAGGCAACCACGATCCACGGCCAGGGCCTAAGCGCGTAGTTGGCGATCTGGAACCAGAGCGTCGCCAGCACCGCCTCGCGCTCGTCTTTCGACGCCGCCATGCGCTGAATGACAACGGCTCCGCCGTCGGCGTTCTTGTTGGCCCACCACTGGATCGTTATGAGCACCAGGAACGTCGCCAACGCCGTCCCCGTCCAACCGAGCGGTCCACTCCAAACACTGTCAGCCTGGGCCGCATCGAGTGGCGGGAGAAACGCCAGCGCGTCGCCGTGACCGGCGACGTGGAGCTGCCCGACCATCGCGTCCAGTCCGCCCACCGCGTCGACGACGAACACCGCTAACACCACCGCACCGACCGTGGCCAGGACGAACTGCACGAGGTCGGTCACAACGACGCCCCACAAACCGGCTAACATCGCGTACGCGAGCGTCAAACCGGCGGCGAAGAGCGTCGCCGGCAACGGCCCGATGTCGAACACCGCGCCGAACACCTTCACCATCGCCAATGTCACCCACGCCATGGTGAGGCAGTTGGCGTACAGCGTCATATAAACGGCACGGATGCCGCGCAGCGCGGCCGCTGGCCGGCCCGAGTACCGAAGCTCGGTCAGCTCGACGTCAGTCATCACTTCCGAGCGTCGCCACAGCTGGGCGAACACAAACGCCGCCAGCATGCCGCCGATCGCCAGGCACCACCAGATCCAGTTGCGCTGAATGCCCTGCGTTCGAACCCAACCGGTGACGACGAGAGGCGTGTCGACCGAGAACGACGTGGCGACCATCGACGTACCGGCCAACCACCACGGCAGGTTGCGCCCGGAGACGAAGAACTCCTGGGTCGAGGAGCTGGCGCGCCGAACGAAGTACAACCCGACCGCCAGAGTAAACGCGAAGTATAGCGCCAAGACCGCCCAGTCTATCCAATGGAGCTGGGCGAAGAAGCTGGCTACGCTCACCCGCTAGCCTGAAATCTTGAGCCGTTGTCCGATTTCGATGTGGTTGCTGTCTTCGATGTCGTTGAGGGCGATGAGCGCACGCACCGTGGTGCCGTGCCGCACAGCGATCAGGCTCAACGTGTCGCCCCGTTGGACGGTGTAGTAGCGCGTCCCGTTCCCTTCCACGGTGCGGACACGCTGCCCACTGCGGCCCGCCACCGCCGACGCCAGCTGTGCGGGGGCTTCATCGACGAGTTCAGGCGGAATGCGGAGCTCGAAGCCAGCCGGCACGTTGCGCCTACCTCGGGCAACCGCGTTAGTAAGCGATGGGTTGAACTGCCACAACAGCCTGTCGTCCACGCCGATCGCGTTGGCTATTTCGGCCAGCTTCATCGAGGTGGACACCTCGATCGTTTCAAACTCCAGCCGGTCGGACGGATCGAGCGGACCGAAATACTGCTCAGCATTATCGACCACTTCCAGCGCAGCCAGGAACTCGGGGTAGAAGTTCTTGGAAGCGAACTTGAAGCGCGGACCATCGTAATGCATCCGGATCGTCATGTAGTCGTCGCTGCCCACGTCGCGCACGGCGCGCTTCATTCCCGCAAGACCGTGGTTGTAAGCGGTTAGCGCCAGTGGCCAACTGCCAAGCACTTCATAGTTATGCTTGAGCAACCGAGCTGCGCCGCGAGCCGCGATAATCGGATCGAAGCGCTGATCCACCGACCTGCCGACCTTCATGTACAGCCGCCCGGTCGACGGCATGAACTGCCAGACGCCACCGGCCCCGACCGACGAACGCGCTTCCATGTTGAACGTCGTTTCGATCATCGGCAGCCAGGCGATCTCGAGCGGGACATCCTCTTCGTCGAGGACGGCGACGATGTGGTCGTAGTACTGACCCGACCGCAACAGTCCCTCCCGGAACTGCTCCTTCAACCCGCGTTGGATGCGGATTCGATCCGCCGCTTTCCGCCACCGCTCTGGACCCGCACCCGACCCGAACGCGCTGTACACGTCGCGGTACTCGCCAGCTAACGTGCGCGGATCGGGGTTTCTTTCAGCCAAATCGAGCAGGATGTCACGAATGTGCGCCTTGATCGCCTTCTGCTCTTTCTCGTTGGCCTCCCGGATCGCGGTTTCGTCGGATTTCTGTTGGGGCACGACCCCGTAAACGACGCTCAGGTCGTCGCGGTCATGGACCACGATCTCGTTCTCGCTCCACACGGCGAAGACGTTCTTCCAGAACTCGATCGTTGGACGCAACCCGTGCGGGGCCGGAAAGACGTTGGCGTACGCAGCCGAAGCGCTGGCGTGCTGGGCGAGTGCCGGAGCCGGGCTAGAGAACACCACAACCGTGGAGATCGCAACGATGGCGATGCGCATTACCCGGGGGAGATAGAGTGTCGTCGGTGCGTGCATGCAGCTACCCGCTGATACGCAAAACTCTGGCCAAATGTTCACGTTTATTACGGCATCTGTACGGGCATGCGGCCTGGCGCTGGCCACGTTCCACGGAGGAACTCCAGCGCAGCCCGCTGGCTCCATCGATCTTCGCCGTACGCCCATACGACTCGGGATGGGGCCCGAACCTGGGCTACGATATGTGGGTTCGAGAAAATCAACAAGACCGAGTCGCGATCCGGTCCAGTGACCGCGTTGACCGCTTCGCGGCCGAGCTCGGATAACCCGGGCCTCCCTTTAGCCGCCCGAATCGGGCTCAAGACCGCGCACACAACGGAACGATCCGAGGCCCGGCGCTGCGCAAGGGCGGTCTTTTCGCGAGTCTGCTCCCCGCCTTGGGTCGTGTCTATCACGACCATCCGATCGCCCGCCTCGGGCGCCAACCACTCCGCGAAATGCACGTCCTCGGGCTCGATCTCACCATCGAGAACGACGATCCACTGAGCACCGTCGGCCCAGTGGGGATCTGACGGTGGGTTGGCTGGACGAGCGGTAATTGCAGCCGCAGCCGTGCGGTCCGCCAAGGCGACCGGGTCGTTGGTTCGACCGGCGGGATGGTGGCGCAGAGCCCACAGCTTGAGACGCAGCAAACGGGCAGCCGCGCGTTCGCATCGCGCGCGGTCGAGCCGACCGTCGTCGATCGCCGCAACGAGCCCGCGGTGAACGGCGGTCGGATCGGGCGGATAGAGCAGCCAGTCGACGCCTGCTTCGAGCGCCTGCTCGGCCGCTCGTTCGGGCGTACCGCCCGCCACCGCTCCCATCATGAGCGCGTCCGAGCAGATCACGCCATCGAATCCCCACTCGCGCTTTAAAAGCTCGTTGACTGCTATCGAAAACGTCGCCGGTCGCGTTTGACCGTCCGGCTCGAGCGCCGGAAACGCGACGTGCGTTGTCATCACGATCCGCGCCCCGGCTCGCAGCCCGGCCCGAAACACCACCCAATCGCTGGTCTCGAGCTCGTCGCGCGTGGCGTGAACGACGGGAAGCGTATGATGGCTGTCGGTCGTCGTCCGGCCGTGGCCCGGGAAATGCTTGACCGCCGCCGCCACACCGGCCGACTGAATCCCTTCCACCGTGGCCGCCACGATCGGCGCGACTCGTACGGGGTCATCACCGGCCGCGCGCGTGCCCACGATCGGGTTCTTGGGCTCGATCGCCAGATCGGCCACCGGCGCAAAATCGACGTGAAATCCGTGCGCCCGAAGCTCAGTTCCGATCGCCGCGCCAACCCCTTCGGCCAACCTCACGTCATCCGTGGCACCGAGCGCCATGAGCGGTGGGAAAACGGTGCCATCGCCGGGAAACTGCTGGCCAATCCCGCGCTCAAAGTCACCGGTCAGGAGCAGCGGCACCTTGGACCTCCGCTGCGCTTCGGTCAGCAGCTCGGTGACCGCCTCGAGTTGTCCGCCAAAGACGATCACCGCGCCCCAGCCGCACAACTCGAGGTCCGCTAAGAAACGATCACGCCGTTCTCGATCACCGTCGTAGTCACGCAGCGAGACGCAGATCAGCTGACCGACGAGCACCTCGGCCGACAGCTCGGTTGGGGCAGGAAGGGAGAGCGTGTTCACGCGTCTGTCATCGGGGGGAGCGTCAGCTTGCCGCAGCGCACCGCGTGTTTGGCCCCGGTTGCCGACGGGAGATTGACCGCTCGTCCGAGCGCGCTTTCATAAGCCAGGATCGCGAACGCGATCGCCTCCTTGAGGTCGCCGTCCATGCCGCACTCTTCGATCGCGACCACCGGGCGCGGCCGGCAGCGCTCGGCCAGCCCAGCCATGAGCGCGCTGTTTTTGCGACCGCCACCGGACACGAGAATGGTGGCGTCTTCCGGCACCGGCGCTGTACCTGCCGCGCCGTCGAGTGCGGCCCCCACGCTTTCGACGGTCAACGCCGCGGCGGTCGCCATGCGGTCGTCTATCTCGTCCGCTGAGAGGTTTTCCAGCGGCGCGAAGTGACGTTCGACAAACGGTGCGCCAAACGCTTCACGTCCGGTCGACTTCGGCGCCGGTCGTGAGAAATAGGCGTCGCCCAGCGCGGCTTGGAGCCGACCCGCGTCGACCGTTCCACGGCTCGCCGCGGCCCCGTTCTCGTCGCGTTCGGAATCAAGTAGCCGCCGCGCGAGTCCATCCAGCACCATGTTGCCAGGCCCGGTATCGAACGCAACCACCTCGCCGCGCTCGGCGCCGGGTGGTAGCACCGTCAGGTTCGCGATTCCACCAAGGTTCAAACACACCATCCAGCGATCGGGATGCGTAAACAAGAGCCAGTCGATGTACGGCACGAGCGGCGCACCTTGACCACCGGCAGCGACATCCGCGGTTCGAAAGTCCGACCACACCGGGCACCCGGTGCGCTGGGCGATCTCGGCTGGCTCGCCTATCTGGAGCGTGGCCCCCACACCGCCGAGTGCGCCGTTCGGATCGTGCCACACCGTTTGCCCGTGGCTCCCGATCAAGACGATCTCGCCGAGCGACACGCGAGCCTGCGCCGCCGCCGCGATCGCGGCTTCGGCGAACGCAGCGCCGACTTCGATGGTCAGGCGAGCGACATCCGACACGGTCAACGTCTCCGGCGCGCGCAGTGCATCGGCGAGAGAACCCGGGTACGACGCGACCGCGGAGCCCAACAACTCCCACTCGAGCGACTGATCGGGCGGATGGCTCAGCCGCACACACGCCGCATCGACGCCGTCGGCCGATGTTCCCGACATCAGACCGATGACAACGACTCTGTCGGTCGGTGTTAAATCCGTGAAGGCCCGCATTTCGACAAGGTAGGGGCCTGCGCACCGGCAGGACAGACGCGATCTTCCAGCTGTGGGGATCGATCGTATCTTGCGCTCGGAGTCGGTGCGCGAGCTGGAGTTCCTTCTCGCTCGGCGTAACGATCTCGCGCGCTCACCACTCGACTCAACCGCGATCCGCGCCGAGGCCGAAGTTCTCGATCATGCGATCGAAGCGATCTTCGGCGTCTCGAGACGACTCGCCGTTTACGGCAGCCTGGCACCCGGTAAGGCGAATCAGCACGTGCTATCCAATCTCAGCGGCGAGTGGTTTGACGTTATCGTCCGCGGACGGTTGATCGATGCCGGTTGGGGATCGGATCTCGGCTACCCCGCGCTGCGCTGGGACCCCAACGGCGACGACGTTCCTGCGAAACTGTTCGTATCTACTCATTTGCGAAACCACTGGGACCGCATCGATGGGTTCGAGGGCGACCATTATCGGCGCGACCTGGTCACCGTACACCATCCGGGCGGCGAGACGTCTGTAGCCAACGCCTATGTTGTTCGGGTATAATTACTACCCCCGGTCGGCACCGTTTTCTCACCAATCAGGCCCGATGCTGACAAAGCGAATCGTCTATCCATGGAGGGATAGGATGGAAACGTGGTTACGTCGGGCGATGTTTCTTCCCCTGGTCGCCTTCTCAGTCGCCGCTTGTTCTGACGACGGACCGAGCGGCCCCCAGGTGCCAGCGGGATCAAGCGGCATCTCCGGTCAACTCACCGCTAGCGCCGCGGCGCTTGGCGCCGCGCTAGCTCTAGCCGACGGCGACGACGATTTCTTCGTCGGTACGGCCACGCTCGCCAACGTCTCGGTGGAGATCACCGACGGCGACGGCGCCGTCGTTTTTTCAACCGACACCGATGGCGAGGGGAGATTCACGAGCGACCTGTCGCCCGGGACCTACACCATAGTGGTGACGCTCGATGACGGGAGCGAGTTCTCGTTCGTTATCGAAGTCGCCGAAGGCGAGATGTTGTTCGTCCGCGGCAAGATCGACGTCAATCCGAGTGGCAAGCTCAAGATCAACCTCAAGATCTTCCGCGATCAAGACGGCGACGGCCAGGCTGACGACAGCTTCAAGATCCGCATCACCGGTCGCGAGGCGGGTCAACCGTCGAGTGGGATAACGGACGCCGAGACCCTCGGTGCCGCCGACAAGGTGGTGGTTTGTCACGCGCCGCCCGGCAACCCCGACAACGCCCACACGATCGTTGTTGGGCCTTCCGCGCTACAGGCTCACTTGAATCATGGTGACGAGGAAGGACCGTGTGAGGGCGACATGGTCGACGGCGAGACCGATGGTGACATGGCCGACGGTGACGGCGATGGAGATGGCGACGGAGACGGCAGCGCCGAGAAAGTCCTCGTATGCCACATCCCCCCGGGGAACGCCGACAACGCCCGTACGATCTCGGTCTCACCCGACGCGCTGGACGCACATCTCGCGCACGGCGACGAGGAAGGTGAGTGTGTAGTCGATGATGGTGGCGACGGGGGTGGAACCTAGGCCGGGAACCCTACCAACCCATCAGGGTACGGTTACACGGCGTCATCGCCGTGATTAACCGCGGCCCCACGGTGTTGATGCTCGAAAAGCCCCCTCCATTCGGAGGGGGCTTTTTCACATCCCGCTATTGCCGCCCGAGGCGACGATCGATACCATCCTCCGCGTACAGATTGTCGCACACCGAAATCAAGAATCTGACGCAAGGAGACATCTCATGGCGGTCCACAAAGTGATCGAGGTTCTATCGCAATCGAACAAAGGGTGGGAGGAAGCCGCCCAGACAGCCGTTGACGAAGCTTCCGAGACCGTAAAGGGCATCAAGTCGATCTACATCGAAGAATTTCAGGGCATCGTCGAGAACAACAAGATCACTCAATATCGGGTGAACGCGAAGATCACCTTCGCAGTCGGCGACAACCGGTAGTTCGACACCAGTTCGACGTTGAGAGCCGCCGGCCTCGGCCGGCGCTCCACGTCGCATCACACCCAGATGTACATCGAAACCCGCACCCCCGCGGACCTAAGAGAACAGTGGGAGCGACAGCACTCGCTCGACGGCGTCGTCTGCCAGAACTTGGACCTGACGGGTGAGACCGAGTTTCTATTGGCGATTGACGCCAAAGGCGCGGTTTTTCTCGGGTGCCGTTTCGAACCACCCGCACTCGAGCACGTCCTTGAAACATGTGGTTTGGTTTTTCCGCGACTCAGCGAGCACCTCGATCTGCCGTTCCAGCCCTATCGCCACAGCCTTTACATGGTCTCCGAACTCATGGCGGGGTTCGATCCCAGGCGACCGGCGAGCTTTGCCGATACGATCGACGGCCAGATCTACAACCGTTTTCAGAAGTACCGCGGCAGCGATGACCAACCGACGCCGATCCTCGAAGCGCTCGCCCAACGCATCCACGACCACGCCATCGACGACGCGTTGTACGAGTTCCTGCTTGAGCACAAGCACGTGGTCGGAATCATGGGCGGTCATCGGATGCTGCGCGGCGAGCAGGCGTACCGCGACATCGCGTGGTTGGCGCGCGAACTCACCCGCAACAATATGTTAGTCGCTACCGGTGGCGGCCCCGGAGCGATGGAGGCCGCCAACTTGGGCGCCTGGTTGGCGCCGTACAACGATCCCGCGCTCGATGTAGCGATCAATGTGCTCTCACCGTCGCCATCGTTCGACGATGATCCCGGTGACTACATCGCCCACGGCTACAAGGTGCTCGATCGGATCGCGGGAACCAACTCGCCAAACGACTCGGCCGGCGCTCCCAGTCTCGCCGTCCCAACGTGGTTCTACGGCCACGAGCCCACCAACGTCTTCTCGACCCACATCGCCAAGTATTTCGCCAACTCGATCCGCGAAGACGGGCTGGTCGGGATCGCCACCCGTGGCATCGTGTTCGCGCCCGGGAAAGCCGGCACAGTTCAAGAGATCTTTCAAGATGCCACCCAGAACTACTATGGCACCTGCAAGGTGATCAGCCCGATGGTGTTGTTCGGCGTCGAGTACTGGACCACAGATTTGCCGGTCGCCAAAATCCTGGAACGGTTGGGCGAGGGGAAGACGATGGGAGAGCTGATCGCACTCGAAGACGATCCGGAGCGAATCGTCGAGTTCCTACAGCAGCAGCCGCCGGTCGACGCGCAAGACTAGCCCCACACCTTCCGCAAAAACCCGCCGGCTCCTTCGAGCATCTCTTCCGCCGTTGTACGGTCGACTTGTCTTCGGTGCATGACGAGCGCTGTCTTGACCCGACCGTCGGCCGATGCAAGCAACTTTCCCGCGTCCTCGTACGACACATCGAGAAGCGTGCGCAGAATCCGTCGACCACGATCCTCGAGCTTGGCCGACGTCACTCGCAGATCGACCATCAAGTTTCCGTAGGTTTTGCCGAGCCGCACCATCGCTGCAGTGGTGATCATGTTGAGCACCATCTTGGTCGCGGTTCCCGCCTTCATGCGAGTCGAGCCGGCGATCACCTCGGCTCCGGTGAGTGGCGCGATCACGACATCGACCTGATCGGCGATCGGGATTTCATCGGGCGGGATCGAAGTCACGAAGATCGTCTTGGCTCCGCGGTTGATCGATTCCTGGAGCCCACCGATCACGAACGGCGTCGTCGAACCGGCCGCGATGCCGACCACGACATCATCTCCGTCGACCGAGCGGCCCGCGATCGCATGCGCGCCATCGCTCTCGGAGTCCTCTGCCCCCTCGACCGACCGCACCAGCGCGGCTTCCCCACCGGCCATGATCGCCTGCACGCGATCGGGGTCAAACCCAAACGTCGGCGGACATTCGGCCGCATCGAGCGTCCCCAGACGACCGCTCGTGCCGGCGCCGATGTAGACAAGCCGACCACCGCTTCGGAACGCCGTCACCACCAGCTCGACCGCGCGCGCGACTGGGTCCAGCACCTCGCCAACCGCCTCCAGGGCGCGGTGGTCCTCGGCATGGATTAGGTCGAGAATCGCCGGCACATCGAGCGTATCGATGTCGGCGGTTCGGGGATTGATCCTCTCAGTGAGAAGGTGAGACCGATCGCGACTCAAGGAAAATCGAGTACGTCGACTGCAACCGTCTTGGCGACCGACAGCGCCGGCGTGCCTGAGTCGGTCACCGTAACGCGAACCAGCGGGTCCATTCGGAAGGTTACCGGCATAGCTACCTGACGATCGCTCTCGTCAAACAGTTGAAACAATCCCTCGCGCTTGAAACTCTGGCCCACGTTCTTCTTCTCGATCTCGACGTGCAGCGGAAAGACAACTCCGCGGGCCCGGGTTATCGTGACCACGACGTCGATCTTCGACTTGGTCGGCAGCTCGACGGGTGCCGAGAGATTGAAGTCGATCCCCGGTCCACGTGGACCGCTTGGATCGCTCCCGCACCCCGCAAAGAAGAACATGCCAAGTACGGCGAGGCCGATTGTCGCTCTCATCGTTGGCCTCCGTTGGTCAAATAGTGAAGCACATCGAACTTGGTGAGGATTCCGACGAACTCGCCGGCGCGCCGCACCAAGAGCGCTGGCTGTCCTGCCGTGAGGTGTTCGATCACCGACTTCATGTTCGCGTCTTCTTCGACTGTCGGGAACGGCGCTTCCAAGTAGCCAGTGAGCGGCTTGTCCAACGCTTCCGGTTCGGACAGCACACGGTTTAGCAACGTGCCCTCCGACAGAGTGCCCTTCTGCTCGCCGTTCTCGATCACCGGGATCTGACTCACGTTGTACTCTTCCATCAGTTTGAGCGCGTCGCGCACGGTGCTTCCGCAGTCGATCTTGATCAGCGTCGGTACATCCTCGCGCAGCTTCCGCTCGAGCAGGTAGCCGGCCTCGACCCGCTCATCGTCTAACATCCGGTTCTCTCGCATCCACTCATCCGAGTGAAACTTCGACAAGTACCGCTCGCCGAGGTCACACAACAACGCCACCACGCAGTGATCGGGATCGTCGAGCTCGCGGGCGATATCGAGCGCTACGGTCACGATCGCGCCGGTGGAACCACCGACAAACAACCCTTCGTCCCGAGTCAGCCGCCGCGCCATCTGGAACGACTGCTTGTCGCTTACGTTGTGCACCTCGTCGACGTATTCGATGTCGAGCGCGCCGGGGACCTTGTCCATCCCGATTCCTTCGACCATGTACGTCTTGCCCTCGCCGACGACCCTCGTCTCCAGATACTCCTTCAAGATCGAACCCACCGGATCGGCGACGACGATCCGGACATCCGGATTCTTCTCCTTGAGGAACCGTCCGGCACCGCTAACCGTTCCGCCGGTGGCCGCACCCGCCACCAGTGCCGCGATCTGGCCCTGTGTCTGCTCCCAGATCTCGGGGCCGGTCGTCGCGTAGTGCGCGTCGGTGTTGGCGCGGTTGTAGAACTGATTGGCGAACACCGCGTTGGGTGTCTCCTTCGCGATCTTCTTGGCGGTGTTGACGTAGTAGTCAGGGTGATCGGGTGGCACCGCGGTGGGCGTGATTACGATCCGGGCACCGAAAGCGCGCAGCAACCGGATCTTCTCGCCGCTCATCTTGTCCGGCAGCGCAAATACCGTCTTGTACCCTCTGATCGTGGCCGCCATGGCCAGCGCGACGCCAGTGTTGCCGGCGGTCGCCTCGACCACCGTTCCACCCGGTTTCAAGTCGCCGCTCTTCTCGGCGGCCTCGATGATCGCCACACCGATCCGGTCTTTGACCGAGCCTCCGGGGCTCAGGTATTCAGCCTTCCCGTAGACCGGGGTCCGAATCCCCTCGGTGATTCGATTGAGCTTTACGAGTGGAGTGTTCCCCAGCCCTTCGAGGATGTTGTCGAAGACGCCACGACTGGGGTCATGGAGGTCGAGCACCATGTTGATGGCCAAGGTATGGCAGGCTTATCGAGCGAGCAAGCCGTCTTCGGGCCGGCGAACCTTCCAGGCTCCCAGCGTCAGCAGCGGGATCACCAGCACCACGATAAAGAACCACGTCATGAAACCGTACCCCTTGGCGATCAACGCGATGATCCCGAATCGCGACAGTAGCCAGCCGGCGGTCAGCACGAGCACCGCGACAAGGGGTCTCAGCCGGCGCGGCATTTCGGCTCCATGCGTTCGGTACACCGTGGCGACCCGCTCGTTGAAGGCGTGGATGAGTCCGGTACCGGTCTCGATCAGCGTACCAAACAGCATGATCTGATACAGGATCTGGAACGGTCGCGAGCCGAGCCCTTCGAGGACGAAGTTGGCCGGTACCGGTCGCTCGAGAATCGCGGGATACTGACCCACCATCGCCAGCAAGAACAAAATGGCTGGTATGGTGCCGATCGGTCCGGCGAGGAGCCCGGCGGTGATCGCTTCTCTCCGCGTCTCGATGTGGGCGGTCGCGAACAACATCGCCGGTACGAGGGCCAGGCCCAGCGCCGAGTACCGCATGCCCGATAACAACCATCCGCTGTGCACCTCACCCGAAGCGAGATGCGATCGGATCACCGGCCCGAAGGTCACCAGACTCCAGACGAACATCGCGATGAACACACCGTAGAGAACGAACGACCAGGCCGACATCGCGCTCTCGATCACCCGCGTCCCGCGAAACACGAGAAAGCCTATCGTCACCAGTAGCCCGACCCCACCGACGACGGGCGACAGTCCAAATGTCTCCGAGAGAAAATGACCGGCTGCCGATCCGATCACGGCGACGATCAACAAGATCGAGACGAGATAGCCGATCTCGTAGACGAACCATATCGGGCCCAGCAACTGCTTCAGGAAAGCGCGGTAATCGTAGCTCTGCGTTTGCCGCGCCAGCTCGAACGCGATCGCGCACGCCACGCTGGTGATGATCGTGGCCGGAAGAAGCAGCCCCAGGAGACCGCCCAACGGCCCGAAATGGAGGAAGAACTCGACGATCTCCCGGCCGGTGCCATACCCGCCGGCGACGATGATCGATTGGAAAACCAGGCCCGGAAGCAGATATCGTTGAAACCAGGACGACTTCATCGGCCGCAGAGTATAGGGCGTGTGATGTCTTGGGTCCCAGAAGATATTGGAAAAAGAAAACACTTCAGACTTCGGCGCGGACGCAGATTGGTCAGTAAGGAGTTGGACGGGCTGCGACAAGACTGGCCTGACGTCATTTGGTGCGCTGAATACGATGGTGGCGAGCACCAACTGCGAAACTTTCACAGGAGGTTCGAGTGAATCCGTTCCTGGCCGTCGCCGCGGCATTAGCGACTCTTGGCGGCATTCTCCATTCGGTGTTGGGCGAGCGACTGATTCTGGGACGGTTGTCGGCGGAAGGGCTTCCGCCAGTACTCGGGTCGACCGATTTCACCAAGCGAATCTTGCGCCTGATGTGGCACGGGATCAGCATCACCTGGTGGGGCATGGCGGCGATTTTGGTCGTGTTAGCGAACATTACGGATCTCGACACCACGGGTGTTCGGATCGCCGCCGTCGTCGCGCTCACGTTTCTGGCCAGCTCGGTCTTCTCCTTCGTTCATACGCGTGGAAAGCACTTCTCGTGGGGTCTCTTTATAGCGATCGCGATGTGCATTTGGCTGGGAATCCGCTGAGCGCTCGTATTCGATCCCTTGACAGCGCAAGGCGATAGCGTGTAATATAATTACATTAAACGTGTAAGAGATTACATCTTGAGGGGGTAACAATGGCCAAAACCCATACCAATCTTTGGGATACGATCCAAAAAGAGCTCAACAGCCTCGGGGTCGACCTCGATCAGCTGTGCGGCGACAAGCTCGATCCCAAGAAAATCAAGGTCGTCTGCCTTGGCTCCGGGATGCGCGAGAGCTTGAGCGAGCTCGGCGACGCGATCCGCGACAAGGTCGTCATGGTGCGTGTCGATGAGGAGACGAGCGAGGAGCTCGACGCTTGGGTCGAGACCGAGGTCGTCAAAAGCCGCTCCGAGGCCGCCGCCTTGTTTATCCGCGAGGGACTCAAGATGCGCGCCGATGAGCTGGCGCAGCTAAAGGATGCACTGCGCGATGTCGAGCGAGCCAAGGAGAACCTGCGGGATAAGGCCCGCGACGTGTTCGACGGCGCCGAGGTCGGTTAGCGCCGGGCTAGTTCTCCCGCGCTTCGGCCGCCGCCAAGCGCATCGCTTTCTTGCGTGTGCTGGGGTCGAGCAGTCGCTTTCTCAGCCGAATAGCATCGGGGGTGACCTCGATCAGCTCATCGTCGTTGATAAACTCGAGCGCGAGCTCGAGGGTTAGCTCGCGCGGTGTCTCCAGCTTCACGTTCTCGTCGGACGCGGCGGCCCGCATGTTGGTGAGCTTCTTCCCTTTCGACACGTTTACCTCGAGGTCGCCCGGCCGAACGTGCTCTCCCACGATCATCCCGCCGTAGACCTCGACTCCGGGCTCGACAAACATCACGGCGCGCTCCTGTAAGTTGAAGAGCGCGAAAGCAACCGCCGAGCCAGGTCGGTCGGCCACCAGGACCCCCCGCTGGCGGCTCTGGAGGTGCCCGGCCCGCGGGCCGTACTCGAGAAAGCCGTGGTGGAGCTGCCCTTCTCCGCGAGTGTCGGTCAGAAACTCGGACCGATAGCCGAAGAGCCCGCGAGCCGGGAGCTTGAACTCGAGTCGAACCGGTCCCTGATCGGTGGGCCGCATCGAGAGGAGCTCGGCCCGCCGACCTCCCATCTTCTCCATGACCACGCCGACCATCTCCGGCGGCACTTCGACCACCGCCTTCTCGTAAGGTTCGAGCGTTTCGCCGTTGGGCCCTTCTCTAAGAATCACGCGTGGGCGCGACGCAGAGAACTCGTACCCCTCACGCCGCATCGTCTCCATCAGGATCGTGAGGTGGAGCTCGCCCCGGCCCGAGACCGAGAAGGTGTCCGGTGAGTCCGTGTCTTCGACCCGAAGAGCGACGTTTCGCTCGAGCTCACGGAACAACCGCTCTCGCAGCTGCCGCGTCGTCACGTACTTGCCCACTCGCCCCGCGAACGGCGAGTCGTTGACGCGGAAGTCAACCGACAGCGTCGGTTGCTCAACGGCGATGCCCAGCAACCGTTCTCGGTGGTCCGGATCCGTGATCGTCTGCCCGATCTCGACCCCTTCGAGCCCAGCGAGCGCGACGATGTCTCCCGTGCCGGCGCTCGACACCTCGACGCGCTTGAGTCCATCGAAGCCGTAGATCTTGAGGACCTTTGATGGGATGGCCTCGCCTTGAGGCACTTCGCCCGGATCCCCGAGGGGAAGGAGAACGACGCTATCTCCTTCGGTGACCGATCCCCGCTCGATCCGTCCGATCGCGATCCGCCCCACGTAACTCGAATAATCGAGCGTCGAGGTCAACATCTGAAACGGCCCGTCGACGTCCCCGCTCGGCGGCGGAACCGACCCGACGATCGTCTCGAACAGCAGCGTTAGCCCCTCTGCTTGACCCTCGAGCTCGAGCTTCGCCCATCCATCGCGACCGCTCGCGTACAAGAACTCGGCGTCGAGTTGGGACTCGGTGGCGTCGAGCTCGAGGAAAAGCTCAAGGACTTCATCGTGGACTTTTTCTGCGCGTTGATCCGGGCGGTCCACCTTGTTGATGACGACCACTGGTGTCAGCCCGAGCTCGAGCGCTTTTCGAGTGACAAATCGCGTCTGCGGCATGGGCCCCTCGGCGGCATCGACAAGCAGCAGAACTCCATCGACCAGTCTGAGGATACGCTCGACCTCGCCGCCGAAATCGCGGTGCCCCGGGGTGTCGACGATGTTGATCTTGGTCTCGCCCCACCGGACCGCCGTGTTCTTCGACAGGATCGTGATGCCGCGCTCGCGCTCGAGCGGGTTCGAGTCCATCACCCGCTCAGCGACGTGTTCATGGGCGCCGAACGCGCCCGCTTGCCGCAGCATGTGATCGACCAGGGTTGTCTTCCCGTGGTCGACGTGGGCGATGATCGCGACGTTCCTGAGTTGATTCGTCAAGCGTGCCTCGTGTCTCGCGTTTTCTTTAGGGACGGCCGGAGAGGGTTCAAAACTAGCCATTTGATCGCAAAAAGACCAGGCTGGTCGCGCAGGATCGCGCCTTTCTGGAACCCGACCGTGAATGGAGTTAAGGTCATTACGCTCTATCCAGCGGATCGCTTTCCCATCGGGGGGCCCCATGAGACGTCTTCTCGTTCTGTTGGTCGTACTCTCGATCCCATCGTGCGGCGAATCCCGTGCTCCGACTTCGCCATCCGAGACCGGCCTTGCCTTGTCGGGATCGACCGATATGATCGTCGTCCTCGATCGCGGCTTCGCGCCGGCTGAACGTGCCGCCAAACACGCTCGCGCGGCCGATGTCGCCCGAGAGTTAGGACTCGCCCCTCGACACACATATGGGACCGTGCTGTTTGGTTTCGCTGCCAACGTTCCCGCCGCTCGTCTCAACGCACTTCGCAATGACCCACGCGTCGCCTCGGTCGAGCTCGACGAGATCCACGCGATCGACGTTCAGGCTCTTCCAACCGGGATCGATCGCACCGAAGCGGACCTCTCTTTTCCTGAACTCGGCGATGACGCCACGTCGCTCACGGTTCCGTTCGACGTCGCGATCCTCGATACCGGCATCGATCCGAGCCATCCAGATCTCAACGTCGCCGGTGGCAGGAACTTCAGCGGCGGAAACTGGCGAAAGTGGGCCGACAACAACGGTCACGGGACTCACGTCGCCGGGACCGTCGGCGCGCTCGACAACGGCGACGGCGTCGTCGGCGTCGCGCCCGGCGTTCGGCTCTGGGGTTTCAAGGTCTGCAACGACGGCGGTCTTTGCTCAACCAGCGCGCGGGTCGCGGGCATGGATTGGGTCGCCGCCAGAAAAGCCGACTTCAAGGCCGGCCGATCGGGCGGGATCGATTTCGTCTCGGCCAACATGAGCATCGGGTTCCCGGGCGATGCCCAACCGTGCTCGGCTTCATCTGGGGCGCTCCACCAGGCTGCTTGCGCAATGATCAACGAGGGCGTCGTGCTGGCGATGTCGGCTGGCAACGACGGCCAACTCAAGCAGGGCTGGCCTGAGCCGCTCATCGTGACCGCGCTCGCCGACTTCGATGGGAAGGCCGGCGGGGCAGCCGCCAGCACGTGTCGGTTCGATCTCGACGACACGCTGGCCGATTTCAGCAACTTCGGCCCGACAATGGATATCGCCGCGCCTGGCGTTTGCATCTTGTCGACTTGGCCCGGCGGCGGAACCGCGACGCTCAACGGAACCTCGATGGCGTCGCCGCACGTGGCCGGAGCCGTCGCGTTGTATCTGCACGCGACGGGCGCACCTTCAGCCGTCGACGGCGCTAGTGTCGAAACGATCAAGACCCAGCTGATCGGCGCTGCCACACCCCAGGGCGACCCTTGCGGGTACACCAACGAGCACGCCGCCCAGGGGTCGAACGAGCCGCTGCTCTTCCTGAACGCGGCGGTCTTCGGCGGCGACGGCACCTGCACGATCGACGGCAGCGGTCCACCCCCGGATGGCTCGCCATCCGTTACGATCACCAACCCGGCCGACGGATCCACCGTCTACGGCATCTTCAGCGTTGAGGCCTCCGCCGTCGACGACGGCGGCGTCGCCCAGGTCGAGTTCTTCGTCGACGGCAGCAGCATCGGCGTCGACACGAATGGCATCGACGGTTACTCGGTGCAATGGGACACCTCGACTCACGCCGATGGGGCGGCCACGGTCAAGGCGGTCGCCACCGACGGCGGCGGCAAGCAGGGCGAGGACACCGTCGGCGTGACCGTCGACAACGCGTCGGCCGAAGTCCACGTCGGGGATCTGCTCGGCGTTCGGGTGCGTGGCAAATCGAAATGGCGGGCTGATGCGACGATCACCGTGCACGACCACGACCACAACCCGATCGACGGAGCGCTGGTGACAGGTGACTGGAGCGGCGGTGCCACCGAACAAGGCGACCAATGCATCACGTGGTCCGTCGGGCGCTGCGCTGTCGGCAGCCCGAGCATGAAGAACGGGGTGCCCAGCGTGACGTTCACCGTCGTGTCGATCCAGTTTGGTGGTGTCACCTATAACGCCCTTGCCAACCACGATCCTGGCGGCGACAGCGACGGGACAAGCGTCACCGTAAACAAGTAGGTCGCGATCACACCGAGGACTCAGGAAGTAGGTCAGCCTTGAGTCAGCAGAGCACCACGCAACAGGGTGAGCTTGGAGGATAGACTCCAGCTTCTGCGTCGGGGACGGCGGCTCGAGGTCTTCACGGTGGCGTGGAATTCCGCCGAGGGCGTCGTCAGTATCGCGTTCGCGCTGCTCGCCGGGAGCATCGCGCTTTTCGGTTTCGGGATCGACAGCTTGATCGAGACGTCGTCGGGGCTGGTGCTTCTGTGGCGGCTCCAGACGCGCCGCGACATGGAATCCGCAGAGCGCGCCGAAGCGATCGCGCTGCGCCTAGTCGGAGTATCGTTCGTGGCGCTCGCAACCTACATCGCGTTCGAGTCGATATCGGCCCTGGTGAAGCAGGAACCACCGGGGGCCAGTCTCGGCGGGATCGTGATCGCCGCATTGTCGCTCATCGTCATGCCGATCCTCGCCCGCGCGAAACGACGTGTAGCGGCGGCGCTCGACAGCCGCGCCCTTCACGCCGACTCGATCCAAACCGACATCTGCATGATCCTCTCGGCGATCCTCCTCTTGGGTCTCGGACTCAACGCCGCGTTCGGTTGGTGGTGGGCGGACCCGGTCGCCGGGGTGGCGATGGTGCCACTGATCGCGCGTGAGGGGGTGCACGCGTTGCGCGGCGAGCGATGCGAAGAGCTGCCCGAAATGGCAAGGCTTGGATGACGACCCGACCGCTCTCAGACGCCGAGTCTGAAATCCAGGCGATCGTCGATCGCGAGACGCGGGCCTGGGATACACGGGACGTCGATCTCCTGATCTCCGTATTCCACCCCGACATGGTGTGGCCGTGGCCACCGACGGCGCGCGACCACGACCCGATGGACTGGGTCATGGAGTGGGGGCGTTACGACGCCGATCGATGGCGGGACGGATGGCAGAAACTCTTCGACACACACGATCTCGTCCGGAACGACCGCGTGACGCGGAAGATCGTCGTCTCCGACCAAGGCGACGGCGCGTTTGCGGTGGTCGATATCGATACCGTGTGGAGGGACGAGCTCGGAGCCGAGCTTTCGTGGACCGGTCGAACGTGCAAGATCTACACAAAGTCAGGCAACGAGTGGAAGATGATCGCCCAGACCGGGGTCCTCGACTACTCGGCGGGGCCACAGTAAGTGTGATCGAGGGTGGGAAACACGCTCTAATGCTCTCAGGAGATGGAGTGATCCGCTATCGCGACTCGACCCTCCGCGGCGGTATGAGATCAACCGCGGACGGCCGCTTCGTCGACGAGGGCGGCAACGAGATGCTGAAGAACCGGTAAGCCGGCTAACCGCCGCTGATCTCCGTCGGCGTCGTGATCACCCACACCCGATTGGGATCATCAACCGTTTCCGCGGCTGGACAACGCGATCCGGAAATCCGAGCTCGGCCGCCAGTGATTCCAATGCCGGTTCCCCCGCTCGGGCGCACCGTCAGCCACGACCCGAACGTCGAAATCGCGAGCCAGCACGTCGACAAAAGCTCGGCTCATGAACATCGTCAGCGGGGCGCCCAAGCACGCGTGGTGGTCGAGCCCGAACGGCGAGAACTCGTCACGAGAAAACCGCCGGCTCATAAACCGCGTCGGATCGAACACCTCGGGTCGGTCAAACGGTGGGTTTTGCCTGTGCACCTCGGCCACACAGATGCGGATAAACCATCCCTTCGGAACCTCGAACCCATCGAACTCGATCGGCTTGATGACTTTCCGGTAGACGTATTCGCTTTGGGCCAAGCGAAGGGTTTCGAGCACGACGCACTCGGTGGGGTGTTTGGTGGAAGCAGCAGCGCGTTCCGCACCACGGACCATCTCAACCGACTCACGGCTCTCTGCAAGGTTCTTCAGGATCCAAACAAGCAACCCGCCGATGCTGTCCCGGGACGCCTCGAGCAGCAAGAGCAGATTCCCGATCGCCGTCGAATCGGAGGCCGACTCGGGCCGTAAGCGTAGAACCTCACCCCATACCGAAGAGCGATCGTACCGTGCGACCGACCCGGCCCCGCTGTGCCCCCGGATCAGTTCTTCGAACGTTTGTAACGCGCGCCGCGCCCGAGGACTCGCCCTGCCGATCGTGTTACCGGATTCAATACCTCGACAACAACCTTCGATTACGTCTCGATCAGAGGGACTCATGTCATCGCCGAAGTAGATCCGGAGCAACACCGTGAACATGAGCCGCTCGATGGAACGTCGCGGGTCGACGCCGGCACGCATCACTGCATCGCTGACGGCGGCCAAGTCACCAAGCTCTCGACGGACCACATCCCGCGTATGCTCTCGATTCGCTTCGAGCACGCCGTCGGAGAACGCCGATCGAAATAGCTGCGAGTAGACAGCGTAATCGTCGGGTTTCATGTAGCGGATAAACCCGCGCGGGATCTCGGCGCTGATCGGCAGCGGGGCCAGCACGAGGCTGTCGGATTCGCGCTTTAGGATCCCTCGCCCCTTCCCGATGTCCACGATGCAGACAACCGGCTGGTGAAATTGCGCCATCTTGAATACCGGACCGTGGCGCTGGGCCTGGCCCGCGTAGAAGCTTCGATCTACGATGGCGTCTAGCGAGCTCTTGAGGCCCAATGAACCGGGCGGTCGGGAGCGGCTTCGACCAAAAAGGGGACGGGAGCGCCATGCGAAAAACGCAACGCACGCGACCGCACCAATCGCCAACCACCGTAGGGCGATCGGCGAGAGAACTGCAGACCAGATCACGACGGCCAGGGCAGCAACTCCGAGCAGGGCGAGGATCGCCGCGAACCACCGCTGTTCACGAAGCTCCCGACGAGCGGCCGGCATCATCAGGATCCGCAACACGAGCGTCGCCCCGACCAACAAGACCCCAAGCTCGACACCGCGCTCCATGAGCGAAAACTGGCCCACTACCCAGGGTTTCGGCCAGCTGGCGATTCTGACCTTTCATGGTTTTGCCAGGCCGGCTTCCACTATTTCGTTTCCGCCCGCGGTGTTCCGGAGCGGGCTCGCGCGACTGGCTCGCAAAGGGTACAGGAGCATTGATCTCGTCGACGCAGTCGAACTTCTGCGCATCGGTTCGTCGCTGCCCCCGAAGAGTCTCGTGATCACGATCGATGATGGCTACGAGAGCGCGTATCGCGAAGCTTTCCCCGCGCTACAGGAGCACGGGATGACGGCCACCGTCTTCGTGACCACCGGCCAACGGGCCGGCCGAGACCCTTCTGACAGGCTTCCCCCGATCGAGGGTCAACCTATGGTGAGTTGGAGAGAGCTGGGCGAGATGGTCGGTGCCGGTTTTGGTGTTGGAGCCCACACGCTGACCCACCCCGATCTGACCCATCTGCCGGAGTCAGAGGCCGAGGCGGAAATCGTGGGCGCCAAGACGATCCTCGAAGACCGTCTCGGCGTGAGCGTTCGGAGCTTTGCGTATCCGCGTGGAAAGTACAACCAGCGAGCGCGAGAGATCGCGGCCCGACACTACAGTTGTGCGTGCTCGGATCGGCTCGGTCTCGTGACCCGGGCGAGCGATAACTACGCGCTCGAGCGAGTCGAGATGTATTACTTCCGCCGACGACCGGTCTTCGATCTGCTGACCACCCCACTCCTGCCGGCCTACGTGCGCTTCCGAGCGGTGCCGCGCAACGCTCGTCGTGCCTGGGCTCGACTTCGATGATCGAATCTGATTCGCCGCGCGTCGCAGTTATCATCGCGACGGTTCATCGCCCCGAAAACGTCGTCGTCGCGTTGGAAAGTGTCTTTCGTAGCACGGTTTCAGACTTCGAAGTGCACGTAATCGATCAGAGCACTGACGAACTGAGCCGCGAGCGGTTGCATATCTTGCTAGACGACCCTCGTGTGCACTACACCGCGCACTCCAAGGGCGGACTGAGCGCGGCACTGAATCGTGGCGCGAGTATGACCGAAGCTGACCTGCTCGCAATCACCGGCGATGATTGTACAGTCCGCGCCGATTGGCTCGAGAAAATGATCGACGCGTTTGATGCACACCCGAACGTCGGCGTGCTCTTCGGCACCGTGTCGCCAGGGGTTTACGAACTCGACGATGGGTTCGTACCTGGCTGCGTCCTACAGGACACAACGCTCGTCGAGGGGCTGGGTAACATCCACTGCCTGAGCGGAACGACCGCCAACATGGGGGTGCGGCGATCGGTCTGGCGAGAGCTGCGTGGCTTTGACGAAGCGCTCGGTGTCGGTGCGCCACTCCGATCCGCCGAAGATCTCGATCTTACCCTCCGCGCCCTCGCGCGCGGCTATCACGTTCTGCAAACAACCGAGGTCGAAACCACGCATCACTCGCCGACCCTCTGGACGGACCGAGCGGCCACGATTCGGCGCAACTGGTACGGCAGTGGAGCCGCTTTTGCCAAGTCTCTGAGGCTCGAGCCCATACCCATGCTGCGCGCCTTGACGCGACTCTCCAAACGTTGGGCCGGCGGCGGATCCCAGGTGGCGGCGACATACGGGCCAAAGCCAGGTCGTTTTTCGATGTTGGCGGGGTTCGCTTGGGGTTTCCTCGTCGGGCTATTCTGGCGCGTCGACCGGGAGACAAACCACTTCCGGCACAGCGATCGTGCTTGACTCTTGGTCT
>JBFGIA010000010.1:0-34228 GCA_041577935.1 Gemmatimonadota bacterium
ATGGACGTCGATTCGAATCAGCGCACCGCCCAGGAGTACGCCGTGCGCTCGATCCCGAGCCTGTTGTTTTTCAAGGGCGGGGAGGTCATCGAGACGGTCGTCGGCGCTGTGCCCAAGCAGCGCCTCGAAGAAGTCATCGAAGCGCATCTTTAAGTTGGCGCATGGGGCCGCCTGAATAGCGCGATCCCGCTGAGCGTTCGGGGCTCATTGTCGAGTCGATCGACGATGAGCCCCGTTGTTTTGTAATGCTGGCACTCAAGGGCCGCTTCCGGCTGCAACGACAGACATGCCTGATTGGCTGAAGAACGGTTTCGTTCGGTTGCTGGACCCGATCGTCTTCGGGCTAGTTCGCAGAGGTGTGCACCCGAACCTGATCAGCACGGTCGGTTTCCTGGTCACTCTGGCAGCTGCGGGTGTCATATTCTCTCGTCATCTAGTGCTGGGGACCATGATCTTCCTGGCCGGCGGAATGATGGATACCCTCGACGGTAGGGTTGCCCGAGAGTCCGGATTGGCATCCAAGTTTGGTTCGTTCTACGATTCGACACTGGATCGTATCTCTGAAATCGCCGTCTACTTCTCGATGTACGCGTACTTTCGACCGTTGCCGAGCTTCTGGTGGGTCGGCTACGTCGTGATTCTGGCGATGGTCGGGTCGTTGATGGTCTCGTACACTCGGGCTCGAGCTGAAGCGCTCGGGATCGAGTGCGCTGTAGGACTGATGCAGCGACCGGAGCGAGTGGTCGCACTGGGGGTTGGCGGGTTGCTCGTGGGGGTCATCCGTTTCGTAGCTCCGGCCTGGCAATACACTCCGCTGTTGGTCGCGTTGATATTGATCGCCATACTGGCAAACCTCACCGCGGTCGAGCGCATCTACAGCGTGTACAAAGTCGCCCACGGGGTTCCACTGACCCCGCAGGATTGAGCGGACCACAAAAACCGGATGAGAGAAACCGATGAACGATAAGCCGATGACCAAGCCCGCTCCTATTTCGTCGCCGGACGGGACCCTCGGGGTGCTGCTTCCCGGGATGGGTGCTGTGGCGACGACTTTTATGGCCGGGGTCGAGGCTGTGCGACGGGGGGTGGCTCAGCCGTTTGGGTCATTGACGCAGATGGGTACGATCCGGCTCGGCGGAAGACCCGAAAGGCGGGTCCCGAGGATCAAGGACTTCGCACCTATCGCGGGGCTCGACCAGTTGGTGTTTGGAGCCTGGGATGTTTTCCCAGACGATGCCTACGAATCAGCGCGTAACGCCGGCGTCTTGGGAGAGAACCAGGTCGAGGAGCTGGGCGATTTCCTGCGCACGATTCAACCCATGCGTGGCGCCTTTGACCAACGCTACGTCAAGAAGCTAAACGGCACGCACATAATCGAGAGTCGCTCAAAACGGGCGTGGGCGGACCAGCTGATCGATGACATCGAGCGTTTCCGTGAAGCGAACGGATGCGATCGAATGGTCATGGTGTGGTGCGGCTCGACAGAGGTCTTCCTGGAACCGGCAGCAGTGCACCGTGACCTCGACGCATTCGAGAAGGGGCTCGACGCGAACGACGACTCGATTCCCCCGTCCATGATCTACGCCTACGCGGCGATCAAGTGCAGGATTCCCTACGCGAACGGAGCACCAAACCTGTCGGCCGACGTGCCTGCGTTGCTCGATCTGGCCGCCCAAAATGGAGTTCCGGTCAGTGGAAAAGATTTCAAGACCGGCCAGACCTTGATGAAGACGATCCTCGCACCGGGATTCAAGGCCCGCATGCTGGGTATTCGTGGCTGGTACTCGACGAATATCCTCGGTAACCGGGACGGAGAGGTGCTCGACGACCCCGAGTCGTTCAAGACCACAGAGGAATCGAAGCTGGGTGTGCTCGACTACATCCTTCAGCCGGATCTCTATCCGGAGTTGTACGGCGATATCTCGCACGTGGTGCGCATCAACTACTATCCGCCCCGTGGCGACAACAAGGAAGGTTGGGACAACGTTGACATCTTTGGGTGGCTGGGTTACCCGATGCAAATCAAGATCGACTTCCTCTGTCGCGACTCGATTCTCGCAGCGCCGATCGTTTTGGATCTCGTCTTGTTTCTGGATCTCGCAGCTCGAGCCGGCATGACTGGGATTCAGGAGTGGTTGTCCTTTTACTGGAAGAGTCCCATGCATGCCGCTCAGCTCTACCCGGAGCACGACCTCTTTATACAACTGACCAAGCTGAAGAATACACTCCGCTTCCTGATGGGAGAAGAGCAGATAACCCACCTGGGACTCGAGTACTACCAGCCTCCCTCGCCGTGAGTCCGATCGCTGCGCGCGACCGGACCGCGGTACTCTCGGTCGTGTGTCTCCTGTTGACGACCGGTTCAGTGCTGGCGCAAGGTGCGATCGAAGTCGGGATCCCGAGCGTCGAGGTGGACGGGTACCCGCGCCGCTCGGGGGTCGACGTCCTTCATTACGAGATCGCGCTCGAATTGCCGGCCAGCGGACGCGAGATCACCGGTCGCACTACGATTCTGTACGAAGCGGATCGCTCGTCGCTGCACCCTACGCTAGACCTCGACTTTGGTCCTATGACGGTCGACAGCGTGCGCGTCGATGGCCGACGCGCGGAGTTTCTGCACGCGGGCGAGAAGCTCACCGTGCGCGCGCCGCGCGAGCCGATCGCCACCCGACATACGACCAGCGTCTGGTATCACGGCGAGCCCCAAGATGGCCTCATAATCCAACCGAATCGCCACGGCGACGTGGTCGTGTTCGCTGACAACTGGCCCGATCGGGCACGCTACTGGTTTCCAGCGATCGATCATCCGTCCGACAAGGCGACGGTGGCGTTCGAAGTCGTCGCGCCGGAGGCATGGCAGGTCGTGGCCAACGGTTATCGGCACGAGCAGACGAAGCTCGAAAACGGACGCGTGCTCACACGATGGATCGAAACGGCGAGTATCCCGACGTACTGCATGGTTTTGGGTGCAGCGCCGTTTAGTGTCACGAACGCCGGTGTCGTCAACGGCGTCGAGGTCACTCACTGGACCTACCGGGCCGACTCCTTGGCCGGTGAGGCCGCGTTTTCGCGGTCGACCGAGATCCTTTCGTTTTATGATTCATTGTTCGGCCCGTTTCCGTACGAGAAGCTGGCTCACGTCCAATCATCGACGCGGTACGGCGGGATGGAGAACGCGAGCGCGATCTTCTACGGTGAGTCAGCGATCGGGGACGCACTTGAAGCCGGTGCCGGGAATCCGGGCCCGGCGGCCGATGGATTGACCTCTCTCGTCGCGCACGAAACCGTTCACCAATGGTTTGGCGACGCGGTTACTGAAAACGACTGGCATCATCTTTGGTTATCGGAAGGGTTCGCTTCGTACTTCGCGGCGGTCTTCTTCGAGTTTCACGGAAGTTCGACCGGAAACGGCCCATCAGAGTTGGCGCGTCGCATGCGCGGGATGACCGAGAGGATCCTCGCCTATCACATGCAGAATCCGGAGCCGATCTACGTCCAAAACCGGCGCGAGTATGAGAGTCTTTTGACCCCCAACAACTACCAGAAGGGGGCCTGGGTCTTGCATATGTTGCGCCGAAGAGTGGGCGATCAGGCCTTTTTTGACGCAGTTCGCAGCTTTTACGGTGAACTGCGCGGTCAAACGGCCTGGACCGCCGATTTCGAGCGTGTCGCGGAACGCGCTTCGGGGATGGATCTTGGGTGGTTTTTCGCTCAGTGGGTGGGGCGCCCGGGAATGCCGGTTTTGGTCGTCGATCGGCAGGCCGATCGACTGATCGTGCGTCAACTGCAACCTGGCGACCCGTATCGGTTGGATCTCGAGTTGGGGTTGGCGACCGATACTGGCGAACGACGACTCGAGGTAGAGATGACGGCCGGCGAGGTCGAGGTCGACCTCGAGCCGTTTGGCGCGGTGACCAGCGTCGAGATCGATCCCGACGGTTGGCTGCTGTACGCGACGCCGGATCAGGTGCAGGGTTAGGGGCCGAGCTTGAGTCTAAACCAGGCGGCCGCAATATTGGGTTTGGTGAGCGACGAGCGGTCACCGGGAGCTGGTGTTGGCGTCCTCATTACGTTCGAGGGTGGCGAGGCCAGCGGGAAGTCGACTCAGGTCGAGTTGCTCGCTGCTTGGCTGACGGATCGGGGTTACTCGGTGGTCACCGCGCGCGAGCCGGGTACGACCGAGGTTGGTTTGGCGGCGCGACGCGCATTGCTGGATGTCGACGACGAGCTCGCGCCCCACGCGGAGTTGGCGCTCTTCATCGCCGCTCGTGCTCAGTTGGCCGCGGCTGTGGTCACGCCCGCGCTAGGCGCAGGCAAGATCGTGCTGCTCGACCGGTTCGGCGATTCGTCGGTGGCCTATCAGGGTTACGGTCGGGGCCTCGAGCCGGAGCGGATCGCGGAGTGGAATCGTTGGGCCACCGGAGGCCTGGTCCCCGATCTGACGATTTTGATCGACGTTCCGGTCAGCGATGCCGTTGAGAGACGGGGAGACAAGCCGCCGGATCGATTGGAGCGCGCTGGGATCGAGTTCCACGAACGGGTACGAGCGGGGTATGAGAGGCTAGCGGCGAATGAACCGTTTAGATTCTTCGTACTAGACGGTAGGCAACCGATCGACGAGCTGCAAAGCGCGATCCGCGGTCGGGTCGGAGAGTTACTCGAGACACGGGGCTCGCAAAGGATGGCACCTGAATGATCAGAAAGCGATTCGGCACCTTCTTCATATTGTTGTTCTTCCTCGCGGTTCTAACCGGCGGGATTATCTACGACGATCTCTCGGCGTCGGACAGCGAGGATCCCTACGCCGCAATCAAGCTCCTCAACGAAGCGATCCACCAGGTCTCGGAGAAGTACGTCGACGAAATCGAATCTGACAGCTTGTACATGCGGGCGCTCGAGGGCATGCTGGGATCACTGGATCCTTACTCTCAGCTGTTGAGTCCGACCGAATACAATGATCTGAGAATCCACACCCAGGGCAATTACGAGGGCCTCGGGATTCGGATCGACATCGTCGAGCAGATACTGACCGTGATTGCGCCGATCGAAGGCACGCCAGCCTATCGGGCCGGACTCCAGGCGGGTGACAAGATCCTCGCCGTCGACGGCGCCTCGACCAAGGGATGGAGCGAGGAGAAGGCGGTCCAGCAACTTCGCGGGCCGCGCGGATCGACGGTCACTCTGTTGATCGGGCGTGCGGGGCTCACCGAGCCATTTGAAACCGAGATCACGCGCCGTCCGATCAAGCTAGCTGCGGTTCCGTACGCCTTCGTGATGCGGGACGGTATCGGGTACGTTCGCTTCACGCAGTTCGCCGAGCGGGGCCGCGACGAGCTTCGTGATGCCATTCGCAAGCTCGAGCGCAACGGGATGCGCGCGCTCGTCCTCGATCTTAGGGGCAACCCCGGCGGGCTGCTCGACCAGGCGATCGAGGTTTCGGATCTCTTCCTGCCGAAAGGTGTCGAGATCGTGGCCACGCGAGGTCGCGCTGAGGAATCAGACCGCGCTTATCACGCTCGCGACAACGACGATTTTTCGGTCCACCCGATGATCGTCTTGATCAACGGCTCTTCGGCCTCGGCCAGCGAGATCCTGGCTGGAGCGCTGCAGGATCACGATCGCGCATTGCTAGTCGGTGAGTCCTCGTGGGGGAAAGGCCTTGTCCAGAGCTTGTTTTCTCTCGACGATGGGTACTTTCTCAAGCTGACGACCGCTCGCTATTACACGCCAAGCGGGCGCAGCATCCAGCGCGAGGGCGAGCGCGCGCTGCCGACGACCAGAACAGGGGAAGAGATCCCGTCGATGTTTGAAGGTGACGGCGACGCGTTCCCGGACAGCCTGGTGTTCCAAACGGATATGGGGCGGACCGTTTACGGTGGTGGCGGAGTTATGCCGGATGTCGTCGTACGTGGTGACCGCCTGGCGAAAGTTTCGCAGCAGCTGATCGAAGACATCGCGATCCAGAACGCGTTCTTCCTGTTCTCGGTGACGTACCGGGCGAAACACGCTTCGATTCCCAGGAACTTCAAGCCGGATCAAGCGTTGCTGGACGAGTTCAAGGCGTATCTCCGTCAGGAGCGGGGGATTAACTTCTCGGACGAGGCGTTCCTGGCCGAGCTCGAGTACATCCGCGACTCTATGCAGTTCACGCTGATCAGCCAATACCATGGCGAGGGCGCCGCCCGCCAGGCGGTGCTGCGCGCCGATCTGGCGCTGGCGAAGGCGGTCGATTTGCTGACCGAGGCAGACACCCTTGCCGACCTGTTTCGGCTAGCCGACCGGGAACGCCAGGCATCGCTCGATGACAGCGAGACGATGACCACCGCCTCGCGCGAGCCGGCAGCGATAACCCAACCGTAGCCGACTCACGGCCGGCGGCCGTCCTGGTGGACGGCTACAACATCCTTCACGCCATCCGCAGATTCGCGCCCCGAGGCGGTGACCCCGCTCCAAAGCGCGCGGCCTTTGAGCGCTGGCTCGCGGACGCGGCCAAGCACAAAGGCGTGACCGACTGCGTTGTCGTGTGGGATGGCGCGATCGCTTTGACCGAAGCTTCACCCAACGAGCCGCTCGATGTGATCTACTCGGGCCGATCGAAAAGTGCCGACATCAAGCTGTTGGAACTGTGCCGCGGTGATTATGCGGATTGCGCTGCTCGAACTTGGGTCGTTTCGTCGGACCGCGGCGTGCAGCGGCCAGCGCGAGAGCTCGGTTTCGTGGTGTTGGGCGCGATGACTTTTTACCGCCGGTGGTCGACGGCGTGACACCCCGACTATGGCAAAACCCCCGACCCTCGTTTCGAGGATCGGGGGTTTTTGACCCCACTAGCGGCAGTCCCGTTCTAGTGGTAAGGCTCTAGGCGTCGCGATCGCGAGGTGTGGCGCAGACGCTCGATCGCGCGTTCCTTGATCTGCCGGATCCGCTCACGGGAGAGATTGAAAATCGAACCGATCTCACGGAGCGTGAGCGGCTCATTGCCGTCCAGCCCGTAGTAGAGTTTGACGATCTTCGCCTCCCGCGGCTGCAGCGAGCCCAGCGTCTCCCGGATTTCCTTCTCCCGGGCACTCTCGAAGGTCTGCTCTTCGGGATCCATCGTCTCGTCATCCGAGAGATAGCTGAAGAGCGTCTTTTCCTCGCCCTCGAACAGCGGTGCGTCGAGCGATAGCGAACGACGCGAGACATTCATCAACTTCCGCACCTCGTCGACGTCCATGTCCATCGCTTCGGCTACTTCTTCGGGCTTGGGCTCACGACCGAGCTTCTGCGTCAACTCGGCTTCCTTCTTGGAGATCTTGTTGAGCGTCGTGGCCCGATTGATCGGCAACCTGAACGTCTTGGAGTTCTCGGCCAGCGCTTTCAGAATTGCCTGTCGGATCCACCACACGGCGTACGAGATGAACTTGACGCCCTTGGTTTCGTCGAACTTCTGGGCCGCCCGCACCAGACCCACGTTACCCTCGCAGATCAGGTCGGGTAGGCTCATGCCCAGATTCTGGTATTTCTTGGCTACCGAAACCACGAACCGGAGGTTGGATCGGACGAGCTTCTCGAGCGCCAACTGGTCGCCGTCGCGGATACGCCGCGCGAGCTCCGCCTCCTCCGCCCGGGTCAGCAGCGGGTGGTTCTTGATGTCCTCGAGATAGAGCGCCAAGGCCCCTTCGTCGACCTTGTCGGCGCTCGCTCCGAGAGACATGTTGGTGGTCTTTCTGCGCTTATTTGCCATGTTTTGGGTGCCTGCTTTCCAACACTTCCGGGGTGCGCGCGGAAAACCGCGTAAATATAGAAATCGCAGTATTATATCCGACGGACCTCGATCCTGTCAACAGGGTATTAGATAGGCGTTTCTAACCGTTTTGACTAGACCTCGGACCGAACGTAGGATAGATACACCGATGAGCGACAAAGGTTTGCCCCTCCTGGTGGTGATTCTGATCAGCCTGATCTTCGCCCCGCAGATACGCGGCCAGGAATCCGAAGATCGGCCCGGTTTTCGGCGTCAATACCTGGAGGTCGAGACCTATCGGGACCAGAAGATCCTGCTGCGCGACTGGCCCGCCTTATCGCGCCTGGTCGCCTGGTCCGCGACGGTTGAGGAGAGCGTGGCCCAGGATGCAGATACCCTGTCGACCGAAATGTTCGAGGAGTTCCGGGTCCGCGCCGACTCGTTAGCGGCCCAGCGCCTGCCGTCGTTCTTCACCGGTGAGGTGGCGGACAGCGTTCGAGCGACCCTGGAGGAGCTTGTCGCGATTCTCGGCGAGGCGGATTCGCTGTTGGGCGAGGCTCCGGAGACGCCCGAAAGAGTGGCCGGTGAACAGCTCAATACGCCGTCCGAGGAGCGGACGCTGGTTACCGGCAATACTGCGGTCACGGTTCCAGCCGGGGTAGCCGTTGGCGAGGCGGACTCTCTACCGCGCGCCGAGCTACGACCCGAGGAGCTGAACTTCGTCGATCGATTAACGCTGGCGCTGACCGCGGTCGATCGGCTGGTGCACCTGACACGAGCGGCTGGCGCTGATCAGACCAGTGAGGTTAACCGGGAACCCACTGCTGAAGAATCCAGCTCGCCAACAGATAGAGCAGCACCCCCGCCAGAACCGTAAGCGCGAGATTGTGGCCGACCTCTTTGTTGACTTCCGGTAGGAGATCTGTGGCCGCCACGTACAGCGTGACGCCGGTGGCGAGCGACAGGCCGACCCCGGCCAAATCGGGCCGCTCAGCCAACATTAAAGCACCGAGGACGCACAGTGCACCGACCAGCGTAGCGGCGCCCATCGCTCGTCGACGCGACTGTCCGCTGGCCAAGACGATCGATGCGATGGTGAAGCCCTCGGGCAGCTTGTGGAGCGCGATCGCTACGAACACGAGCCACCCGAGAACCGGCGATACCGCATAGCCGGCCGCGATCGAGACGCCGTCAAACAACGAATGGAGCCCCAGACCGAATACCGCCGCGAAGCTCGATCGACCGTGCACAACCTCGTGGTGTGTCTCCTCGCCGAAGTGGAAGTGGGGGACGGCTGCGTGCTCGAAGACGTGGGTCAGGAAGTACCCGGTGACGACGAGCGGCAACGCCCGCACGGGCTCGAGCGCCAACGCCTCGGGCAACATCCTGAGCAGTGCGACCGACAGCAGAAACCCCGCACCGACAGCGACGAAGAGCTGCAGCATGACGCGGCTCCAGGGGCGGCCTACACTGACCAACAGGCCACCGACCAGGTTGCCGACGCCAGCGATGATTGCAAGCAAGACACCCATAGGCTGCGGGCGGCCAACATAGCCGACCCGAGGAAGGCTGGAAAGCGACGCTGAAAGCCCCGGTGTTCCCGCTCGCGAACGTGGTCTTTTTTCCGCACACGTTTCTACCGCTTCACATCTTCGAGCCTCGCTACGTGGAGATGGTCTCGGCTGCCCTCGCCAGGGACGGTTTGATCGCCATGGTCTTGGCCCGCGAGGAGCGGCCAGCGGGTCAAGATCCCGCGGTTTACCGTGTTGGATCCGTCGGTCGAGTGGTGGTTGCCGACGAATTGGACCACGGACGGTACAACATCGTCCTCGACGGTTTGGCGCGCGTGGCGCTCGATGAGTTCGAAGCCGCACCCGGCGAGTATTTCACTGCCCGGTTGGAGATTTTGGGGGAGGCTTTGCCCGACCTGCAAGATCCGCGAGTCGCGGAAGAGAAGGCGGGTCTGGTAATGACCGCCCGTCAGTACGGTGAGCAGGTCTTGAGCGGTCGGGTTCCGATAGAATTCCTGAGCGAAGCGCTGCCGTACGCGACGCTGGTGAACCGATGCGCTAGCCTGCTACAGGCGAGCGTCGACGCCAAACAGGAGTTGTTGGCGCTCGATGACGTCGGAACTCGAGCCGAGATCGTGAGCCGCGAAATGGCAGAGCAGATCCGATCGCACGCGGTGATCGAACAATTCACCAGGCGTCGCCCGGATGATCCGCGGTCGAACTAGTGACGGCTCGGACCGGTGCTCTGAAAGTAAGTTGGTGCCGGGGGAGGGAATCGAACCCACACGGCCTCGCGGCCACCGGATTTTGAGTCCGGCGCGTCTACCAGTTCCGCCACCCCGGCCGCAGACGAGAAGCTAGAGCGGCGTCTGGAGCGGTGCTAGCGCCACCTGTGTCGGTGACGCGATATCTATCGCAGCCAGCCCCGGTACTCGAGCAGGGGTTCGCCCTGTGGGAGGGAGTCCGCGGGTGTTTGCTCGATGGTGATCGTCAACCTGGCCCAGCCGACGAGGAACGCATCGCTAGGTAAGCCGGTGAGGAGCCGGTTCTCGCGAGCGTTTCCGAGGTCGGCGAGCAACCGAATGCCGAAGTCGTTTTCGAGCCACAGCGCGTAGGTCGAATCCGCGCTTACCGTCGCCAGGCCAGTGGCGGTGACCACAGCTCGGCCCTGACTGGCGATCAGCCGCCCGTTAGTCGTATCTCGGCCAAAGAGTGGCAGCTCGTGACGATCGGGCGCCGCCAAGACCCGTAGGAGCTCTTCCTTTTCGGCGGCCACGGTGAGCAGCGAATCACGGACGACCAATTGCACAGCCAGTGAAGCGGCGCGCGCGTCGGCCGCTGCACCGGCCGCAGTCAGTTCCGTGTTGTGTCGGTTCTCGCGGACCGCGAAGGCGAGCGCTGCAAGCGCAGCCACTCCGGCGCCAACGGCTGCCCATTTCCATCCGCGCGCTCGTGATCGAGCGGATGACCGGGCCGTAACCGCCGCCAACGCGCGGCGCTCGGCCGACCCGGTTTGGGCTTGCGGGATCACAGCCACGTCTCGCAAGCGTCGATGGTCAGCGTTGTGTCAATGGGTAGAGTAGGGATATTGGTGGAGCTGATCGGGATCGAACCGACGACCTCCTGAATGCCATTCAGGCGCTCTCCCAGCTGAGCTACAGCCCCCAAAAAACCGAAATCCAAGCTAGATCGCGAGCCTCTGGATCGTCAACCCGATTCGGATAGCTTCGTGGCCATGACTCGACCCACCCGTACCAAGATCCTGGCGACTCTCGGGCCCGCGAGCGACAGTGCCGAACGACTCGAGGCGATGATCCTGGCGGGAATGGATTGTGCCCGGCTCAACTTCTCGCACGGGGATTACGACGAGTACGCGCGCACGATCGCATTGGTGCGCGAGACTTCCGCGCGGCTCGATCGCCCGATAGCGATCATGCAGGACCTTCAAGGGCCGAAGATCCGGATCGGGAGCATCGAGGGCGGTTCGATCGAGCTGGCGGCTGGAGAAACGGTCCATCTGGAGGCCAGCGATGGCATCGGGACGCGAGACCTGCTGACGACCACGTACCGTGAATTGCCGCAAGACGTCGCGCCAGGTGATCGAATCCTCCTGGACGACGGGCGTTTGGTTTTGGTGGTCGAGGAGATCCGGGGCGATGTCGTGGCTGGGCGCGTGGTCGAGGGTGGAGTGCTCAAGGAAAAAAAAGGGATCAACCTGCCGGGGGTGAAGATCAGCGCGCCGGGGCTGACCGAGAAGGACCGTCAGGACATCGCGTTCGGGTGCGAGCACGGAGTCGACTACGTGGCCTTGTCGTTCGTTCGCAGCGGCCGTGACCTGCGGATGCTAAAGCAAGAGATGCGTAAGCACGGCAGCGAGGCTCCGGTGATCGCGAAGCTGGAACGGCCGTTGGCCGTGGACAACTTGGACGAGATCTTGGCCGAAGGCGCGGGCGTCATGATCGCGCGCGGCGATCTCGGAGTCGAGCTGCCGCCGGAACGTGTGCCGATCCTGCAGAAAGAGATCATTCGTCGCGCCAATGGTTCCAAGCGGTTGGTGATCGTCGCCACCCAGATGTTGGAGTCGATGACCAAAAGCTTGACACCGACCAGGGCCGAAGCTTCCGATGTGGCGAATGCGATCTTCGATGGGACCGATGCGGTCATGCTGTCGGCTGAGACCGCGACCGGCGACCATCCCGTGGAGACGATCGAGATGATGGAGCGGATCATCGTCGCCGCCGAGCTCGAGATCGAGCGCGCCCCCTGGCGCCGTCGACGGGACCCGGAACAAACGGAGGACTTCAGCGAGGCGATCGGGGATGCCGCGACAGTGGTCGCCGCAGCGGTCGGGGCCAAGTACATCGTGGCCTTTACCCAATCCGGTTCGACCGCGGCGTTGTTGGCGAAGTATCGGCCCTCGGTCCCGCTGATTGCGTTCACGCCGAACCGGCGGGTCCGCAACCGATTGGCGATTCACTGGGGGGTCAAGCCGTTGGTCGCCGAGATCGCGGAGACGATCGATCGACTGATTTCCGAGCTCGAGAAGCGGCTGGTGGTCGAGAACCTCGCCAAAGAGGGCGAGGTCATCGTGTTGGTGTGTGGTGCACCGCTCGACATCGCGGGTCGTACCAACCTCATGAAGGTGCATCGGATCGGTGACAAGCCGCGCCTGGGAGATAGCGAAGCCGATTCTTGAATCCGTTTGACGGCTCTGGAACCCCGGAATAGCTTCGCTTTTCATGGCTGAAATCGCTGCAGCAGAGAAACCGATCGCCGGTTTGCAGGGCGTTGTCGTCGCCGACTCCGAGATCTCGTACGTCGACGGACAGGCCGGAGAACTCGTCTATCGCGGCTACTCGATCGAGGATCTGGCTGCGAACTCGACTTTTGAAGAGACCGCAAAGCTCTTGCTCGACGGCACGCTTCCGAGCCGTTTGGAGTTGGACCAGTTTGACGCCGAACTGATAGGTGCCAGGGGTCTAGACAGTGAGATCATCGATCTCATCCGCGCCTTCCCGACGGACGCCCAACCGATGGCGGTGCTGAGAACGGCCGTTTCCGCGCTCGGGTTGTTCGATCCCGACACCGAAGACATCGGTCCCGAAGCAACGCGCCGAAAGGTGATTCGGTTGGTGGCCAAGTTCCCCGCCATTGTGGCCGCATTCGCGCGCTATCGTAACGGCCACGATCCGATTGACCCGCGCGAGGACTTGGCTCATGCGGCCAACTTTCTCTACATGCTTACCGGTTCCGAACCCGACCCCGAGGACGCTCGCGTCATGGACGTGTGTCTCATTCTGCACGCCGAGCACGGGATGAATGCTTCGACGTTTTCGGCTCGGGTGACGGCGGCCACGCTCTCGGATATCCACTCCGCCATCACATCCGCGATTGGGACACTGAAGGGGGCTTTGCACGGTGGCGCGAACCAAGAAGTGATGAAGATGCTGCTCGAAATCGATCAGCGTGGGGTCGAGCCGGCCGATTTCGTGCGCGCGATGCTGGGTCGCAAAGAGCGAGTGATGGGCTTCGGGCATCGTGTATACAAAACCATGGACCCGCGGGCACCGATACTGAGGCGATTCTCTCGGGACCTGACCGCCCGTGCTGGACAGCCAAAATGGTTCACGATAAGCGAGCAAATCCTGGAGACGATGGCGGCCGAAAAGGGGATCGATCCAAACGTAGATTTCTTTTCAGCTTCCACGTATCACGCGCTGGGGATTCCGACCGATCTGTTTACGCCCATTTTCGCGATCTCTCGCGTCAGCGGTTGGTCCACTCATGTCGAGGCTCAATACCGACACAACCGACTGATACGACCGCGCGCGAAATATGTCGGACCGCGAGATTTGACGTACGTCCCGATCGAAAAGCGGTAGTCTCCGGTTCAGTCCCGAAAACCCACCCACCGTTTCCGCGGTGAACGGTTGTGCCACGCTCGAATCTTGCATGTGTGAAAGGAGTAAGTAGATGACATACGAACGTTTGACGCCCCCTTCGGGTGGCGAGATCATAGGCTACGACCAGGCGTTTCGGGTAACGACACCTGACCGACCGATTATCCCGTTTATCGAGGGCGATGGTATCGGACCCGACATCTGGTCCGCCGCGCGTCAGGTTTTTGACGCCGCCGTCAAATCGGCATACGGCAAGGAGCGGTCGGTGTGTTGGTTTGAGATCTTCGCCGGTGACAAGGCGGTGGCTGAGTATGGCGACGGGTCGTTCCTGCCCGACGACACGCTGCAAGCGATTCGCGATTATCGCGTCGCGATCAAGGGCCCGCTGACAACACCTGTCGGTGGCGGCATTCGGTCACTCAACGTCACCATGCGGCAACGTCTCGATCTGTATTGCTGTGTCCGGCCCGCACGTTACTACGCCGGTACGCCGTCTCCGATGCGCGAGCCGCACAAGCTCGATGTCGTCGTGTTTCGCGAGAACACCGAGGACGTGTACGCCGGCATCGAGTGGGAGGTCGGCAGCCCGGAACAGCAGCGCGTGCGCGAGTTCCTGAACACCGAAATGGGCACTGAGATTCCGACTGACGCGGGTATTGGAGTCAAGCCGATCAGCGAGCGTAATACCAAGCGGCTGGTCGCCGCAGCGATTCGCTACGCGCTGGATAAGAAGCGGGGTTCGGTGACGCTCGTTCACAAGGGCAACATCATGAAGTTCACTGAAGGGGCGTTCCGGCGATGGGGCTACGAGGTGGCAGCCCAAGAGTTCGGCGATCGGACCGTGACCGAAGCCGACCTGAAAGGAGATCGCGGCGATCGCACGATTATGAAGGATCGGATCGCGGACGCGATGTTCCAGCAACTGTTGCTGCGGCCCGACGAATACGACGTGATCGCGTTGCCGAACCTGAACGGCGATTACCTGTCTGACGCGGCGGCCGCCCAAGTCGGTGGTCTCGGGATGGCGCCGGGGGCCAACATCGGAGACACGGGGGCGTTGTTCGAAGCGACCCACGGCTCGGCGCCCAAGTATGCCGGGCTCGACAAGGTCAATCCTGGGAGTCTCATCCTCTCGGGGGCGTTCATGTTCGATTTTCTGGGATGGGGAGAGGTCAAGTCGAAGATCGAGCACGGCCTCGAGGCGGCGATCGGTGACAAAGTGGTGACCTACGATTTGGCTCGTCAGATGGAGGGTGCCACCGAGGTCAAGTGCTCGGAGTTCGCGACCGCGATTATTGACCGCATGTAGGGAGTGAAGCGGCGGACAAGGCGTGCAGTTTGTTGACGAAGCCACCATCACCGTTGAGGCCGGAGCCGGCGGTGACGGATGCGTCTCGTTTCGTCGCGAGAAGTTTGTGCCACGCGGCGGGCCCGATGGTGGGAATGGTGGGCGAGGTGGCGACGTGGTGCTGGCGGTCGACGCGCAACTATCGACGCTTCAAGACTTCCGCTATCGGAAACAGTATCGCGCCGGTCGCGGCAATCACGGTTCGGGGAACAACCGCACCGGCGCGGACGGTGACGATGTTCACCTGCGGGTGCCTCCGGGGACGATCGTTCGAGACCAGGCGACCGGGGAGGTGTTGGCGGATCTGACGAGTCCGGGGACGAGTGCGGTGGTGGCCGCGGGTGGCCGCGGCGGACGCGGTAACGCGGCGTTTGCTAGCGCCACCCGCCGAGCACCGCGACGCGCCGACTCAGGGGCTCCGGGCGAAACGCGCGAGCTGTTGCTCGAGCTCAAGCTACTGGCGGACGTGGGGCTGGTCGGCGCGCCAAATGCCGGCAAGTCGACATTGCTCTCCCGAATCAGCGCTGCGCGCCCAAAGATCGCCGACTATCCGTTTACGACGTTACAGCCCAACCTCGGAGTGGTGTCGATTGAGCCCGGGCGGTCGTTTGTTGTGGCCGATATTCCGGGTCTGGTTGAGGGTGCCGCCGAGGGGAAGGGTCTTGGGGCTCGGTTTCTGCGCCACATAGAGCGCACCCGCGTGCTCTGTTTCCTCCTTCCTGTAGATACGGTCAATCCCGAGGGGGAACTCGATGCGCTGCGAGCCGAGCTCGGAACGTGGTCCGCGGCGCTGCTCGAGTTGCCGCAGGTCGTGGTGTGGTCGAAGGCCGATTTGGGTCACCCCCCGGACGTGGGCTTTGACGACGTCGTCGCCGTGCACACGGTGAGTGCGGTTACGGGCGCGGGTCTGGATGGGTTGGTGGAGACGATGTGGCGAGTCGTGCGCGAAACGGCAACCGATGACAAGAGCTGAAAAGGACCCGCGCCGATTGATGCTGGGCGGCGAGCGTTACCCGGCGCAGCTGGCGAGCGCGCCCGACCCACCGCGGTACCTCTACTGCCAGGGTGATACACGGCTTTTGACGCGAACTTCGGTGGCGATCGTCGGGGCTCGAAAGACGACCGAGCTGGGGGTCGCCATGGGCGAGCGGCTGGGCGCCGGGCTAGCGGCGGCTGGAGTGATCGTGGTCAGCGGGTGTGCCGTCGGGGTTGACGCCGCAGCGCACCGCGGTGCGCTCGAAGTGGGCGGGCACACGATCGCCGTGTTGGGCGGCGGGCTGGATATCTCGGCACCAACCAGTAATCGCGCTCTAGCGGCTGACATCGCCGCCCGCGGCTGTCTGGTTGGCGAGCATCCAGCGGGCGTGGCGCCACTCAAGCACCATTTTCCACGCCGCAACCGGATCATCGCCGGACTCGTCAGGATCGTGGTTGTGGTTGAAGCCGCTGATCGCTCGGGCGCGCTGATTACGGCGCGCCTCGCATTGGCGGCCGGAAGAGAGGTCATGGCGGTGCCCGGACACCCACTCTTGCCGACTTCGGTGGGTGCGAACCGCCTGCTCGCCGACGGCGCGCGAGCGGTCTTTGAGCCCCAGGACGTGCTCGACGAGCTGGCCGAGCTTCCGCCGATGGTTGGGGTCGAGCCGCACACGCCGGTCGCACCGCCTGTCCGGCCCGCCACCCAGCACGCCACCGCCCCATCGCTACTCGACGCGCTCTCCGAACGGCCGGCCACTCCGGAGGAGCTGGCAACCAGTGTCGGGTTGGCGCTACCAAAGGTGCTGGCGGATCTGACCCAGCTCGAGATCCTGGGGCTCGCTCGGGCGCTTCCGGGGAGCCGGTTCACGCGCAGCCACCCGGTGACAAAAAGCGGCTAATCAGGTGAACCGCCCCCTCCACGTCTACGTCCACGTGCCTTTCTGCGCCCGCAAATGTCCCTACTGTCACTTCTACAACGTCCGCCACGATGACGGCCGCGAAGCGTTCTTCGTCGATGCCCTGGCGCGCGAGATCGATGGGTGGCGGCGACGAGGTGCGTTCGACGGCGGCGAGCTGGCGACGCTCTACTGGGGTGGTGGCACGCCGTCGATTCTGTCAGCGTCCGGATTCTCGCTTTTGGCCGACTTGTGTCTCGAGATAGGGCCGACCGCCGATGAGTTCGAGTGGACGATCGAGTTAAACCCGGCTGACGCCGAACCGGTCAAGCTGTCTGAATACCGAGCGCGTGGGGCCAACCGCCTCTCGATCGGAGCGCAGTCTTTCGATGTCGAGCGGTTGACGTTTCTCGAGCGGGGCCACTCTGGGGGAGAGTCGCGGCGGGCGGTGTTGGCCGCAGTTCAGGCGGGGTTCGACGACATCTCGATTGATCTAATGTTCAACCTTGCGGTACCCGGGCGACGGAAATCGTGGGCGACTGATCTGGGATCGGCGTTTGATCTGCCGATCACCCATCTCTCCTTGTATGGGCTCACCATCGAGTCGGCTACCCCGTTCGGGATTCGTGACCACGCCGGTCTCCGACTCACCGTGAGCGGTCGTGCGTACGCCGCCGAATACCGGGCCGCGTGTCGAGTAGCTCGCCACGCCGGTTTCGAGCACTACGAGATCTCGTCGTTCGCGCAGCCAGGTCGGCGGGCCGAGCACAACTCCGCCTACTGGTCAGGTCGTCCCTACCTGGGCTTGGGTCCTTCGGCGCATTCGTTCGATGGCCAGCGACGCTGGGCGAATGTCTCCTCGCTGACGGCGTGGGCTGAAGCGCTGGCGATCGGCGCCGACCCATACGCATTCGTCGAAACATTGGATCCTTCTCAGCGCGCGCTCGAGACTCTCTATCTTGGGTTGCGCACCGCGGACGGTGTCAGAGTCGACCACCCGTTGCTCGACTCGACCAGCGCCAAACGGGTAGTGGCAGAGCTGGTCGCCGAGGGTCTGTGCCGACTTTCAGCAGATCGGTTGGCATGCACCGAGCGGGGGTTTCTGGTGTATGACGCGATACTTGACCGGCTGGTTGGTGTCACTCGCCGACCTGAATCGACGCCGGCCGCCACTACCGTGAATTGATGTGCCTCTCAACGGCAGGTAGCTTTTGAGCGTCATGCACACGGACGAACAGGAACTGACACCCCGCGAGCGGCGGGTTCTCGAAGCTGTCATTCGCACCTTTGTGGATACCGCGGCCCCGGCTGCGTCTCGCGCGGTGGCGCTGGATTACAATCTCGGCGTCAGCCCGGCCACGATTCGCAACACCATGAGCGATCTAGCACGCAAGGGGTATCTAACCCAAACCCACCCCAGCGCTGGACGTACTCCAACCGATAAGGCGTATCGCTACTACGTGGACACGCTGATGAAAATCCAAGAGCTCTCCGCTGACGAGGTGGCGCAGGTTCAGGCGACGGTCGCGGAAACGAGTGCCGAGCAGGAGTTGCTCTCACGTGCGGTGTTGGCACTATCGGTTCTATCCCACGAGCTCGGATTGGGGCTTGGCCCACAGATTGGTGGTGGAATGCTCGAGCGTATCGAGCTGGTCGGGCTTTCGAGCGAACGAATGCTCATCGTGCTCGCAATCGACTCGGGACCGGTAAGGACGATATACGTCGAAGCTCCGCGACCGGTGACCGACGACGTTCTTTCGTCGTTGGCGCAGTTCCTCAACGAGCGATTGGCGGGACGAAAACTACGAGAGATTCGCGAAACCTATCGCGATCGATTGTCGGATGGCCCCAGCGAGCACGCCGATCTGCTGAACATCTTTCTCGAGCAGGCCGATACCGCGTTTGCTACCGAGTCATCGATTGAGAGTGTGGTGCTTGGTCCTGCGTCGAGCCTCGTCGATCAGCCGGAGTTTGCCGATCGCGAAGGTTTGCGCGCGCTGATCGAGCTGACGGAGCAAAAAGAGTTGCTCGCGCAGGCGCTCGAAAAACGTCGCGCCGAAGGGATCGTAATCTCGATCGGTGGCGAGCACGCTCAAGAGCCGCTGCTCGACTTCAGCTTGGTGACGACGCAGTACGAGATGGCTGGGGTACGAGGCACGATCGGCGTCATAGGACCGACCAGAATGCCATACGAGCGCGTCGTCGCGCTGGTCGAATACACTGCCAGACTCCTCTCGTCGCTTCCTGACCGGAGCGCGTAGCCGACCACCAAACCAATGACGAGACGAGATTACTACGAGATCCTGGGCGTCTCGACGGACGCATCGGAGGAGGCGATCAAGCGGGCCTATCGCAGGGTGGCGATGGAGAACCATCCCGATCGCAACCCGAACGACCCGGGGGCCGAGGAGCGTTTTAAAGAAGCGTCCGAGGCGTATTCCGTTCTGCGCGATGGAGATCTCAGGGCGCGGTACGATCGGTTCGGACATGCTGGACTCGGTCAGGGCGCTGGAGCCGGTGGTTTTCAGGATTTTGACCTGGCTGATGCGTTGCGTGCCTTCATGCGGGACTTCGGTGGTTTCGAGGACTTCTTTGGTGCGGCGCCCCGGAGGCAGCGCCGACCTCAAGGGCCGCTCCGGGGGAGCGACGTTCAGATGCGAATGCGCGTCACGCTCGAGGAGGTGGCGTCGGGCGTCGAGAAGACGATTCGCGTGAAGCTGTACCAGCGCTGCGAAAGCTGCGACGGTAACGGCAGCAAAAGCGGTGAGCGTACCCCGTGCCCGAGATGCGATGGACAGGGGGAGGTGCGACGCGCCCAGCGATCGATCTTCGGTCAGTTTGTGAGCATCGAGCCGTGCTCGGATTGTCATGGCGAAGGCCAGGTGGTGAACGACCCGTGTAGTGACTGCAGCGGTAACGGACGCGTGCGTGAGGACCGCAGAATCAAGGTCCGCATCCCAGCCGGCGTGGAAACCGGTAACTACCTGACGTTGCGCGGAGAGGGGAACGCCGGTCCTCGCGGGGGACCGCTCGGCGATCTTATCGTTGTGCTCGAGGTCCGGCCGCATGAACGGTTTCATCGGGACGGCGATGATGTGCGGATGGAGCTCGCGTTGTCGTTCCCGATGGCCGCGTTGGGAGCCGAAGTCGAGGTGCCGACACTGCACGGTGCAGCGACGCTCGAGATTCCAGCCGGCACCCAGACCGGCACGATCCTCACTTTGCCGGGTGAGGGCTTGCCGCGACTCAACAGCGATCGTCGTGGTGACCAGCGCGTGCGCGTCGCGGTTTGGGTTCCGACTCGTCTAACAGCGGCTGAACGGGAGCAGCTCGAGGCGTTTTCCGAGTCAGAGAACTTCGCGCCGCCGGAAGGAGAGAAGGGTTTCTGGCGAAAGGTGAAGGAAACCTTCACGACGTGAGCTACGTCGAGCTCACGGTGGCGGCCCCGGTCGCTGCCGAGGAGACGATCACAGCGGCACTAGCGGCATGCGATACGCTTGGCGGTTGGGTCGAAAAGCCGGGTCTCTTCCGGGGCTACTTTTCTGCGCCCGCAGCCGACCTGCCTGCACGCTTCCGCGGCGCCTGGTCTGATCTCGCCGGCGAACCGTGCGTTTATCCGATTGTCGTACGAGAACTTCCGACTCGGGATTGGCTCGGTGCCTGGCGCGCCACGGCACGACCGATCGCGATCACCCCCAGACTCTGGATCGCGCCCCCGGGAGCCGGCCCTGAGGATGCTACCGAATCGAAGGTGGTGTGGATCCAGCCCGGGCTCGGTTTCGGCACCGGCAGTCACGCCACGACGCAGGCGTTGTTGCGATGGCTGGACCGGGAATCACCGTTTCGTTCGGTCCTCGATGTCGGCACCGGGAGCGGCGTGCTTGCATTGGCTGCGGTGGCTTTGGGCACCAGTCGGGTCGTTGGCCTCGACATCGACCCCGATGCGATCGCCGGTGCCATTGACAACCGAGCTCGCAACGTTCAACCGAGCGAGTTGATGCTGATTTGCGGTTCGACGGAGAGCCTACGTCCCGGCCACCGTTTCGAGTGCGTGCTCGCCAATCTCGACGGCCCCGCGCTGGCCGACGAGCTGCCGCGCATCGCAGATCTCTGCTCCTGCGGTGGCCGCGTCGGCGTGGCCGGGCTGTTGCTCGCCGAGCACGAGCCATTGATCGACGCATCGCGGCAACTCGGACTCGCATTGCTCGATCAGCGCCAGGACCCCGATCCCACATTTGGAGATGTCTGGTGGAGTGGATGGTTTGCCGCACCGGACGGTACAGCCTGATGCGACGCTGGTGTCTTCCGCCCACAGCGATGGCCGCCGTCGACGCGGCGGCGATCGACGCTGGACTGCCCGGGGTGGCTCTCATGGAAACTGCCGGACGCGCGGTGACGGCAGCGATCCTCGATCGATGGGGAGAGAAGGGGCGGGCACGGATCCTCGTGGGCAAGGGAAACAACGGTGGCGACGGTCTCGTCGTGGCGCGCACGTTGGTTGGGGCCGGATGGGAGGTCGAACTCGATCTGTTCTGTGATCCGGCTGAGCTGATCGGTGACGCGGGTGCACAGTGGGCACTGATCGAGCCGATGGGTCTGGTCGTCGAGCGGATTGAGAGCGCCTCGCAAGCCGCCGCTCTCGATCGGTGGAACGAGTTCACTTGTGGTGTTGACGCGCTTTTGGGCACAGGTCTTCAGGGTGATGTGCGCGAGCCGATGCGGACTGTGATCGGCGCGTTAAACGAGGGCCCGCTGCCGGTCGTTGCCGTTGACGCGCCATCTGGGCTCGACTGCTCAACCGGTCGCCCGCACGGGATCGCGGTTTGCGCCGTGCTGACCGTCACCTTCGGTTTCCCCAAGCCCGGACTGTTTCTCGGTGCTGGCCCGGCACACACCGGTCACCTGGTGGTGGCTCCCCTGGGGTATCCTCCGGGTGCGCTGACGGCCGCCGGACCCGCACCGCTGGAGTGGAGCGGACTCGAGAGTGCGTGCGCAGCACTGCCGCCGCTGGCTTTGAATGCTCACAAGGGATCCGCCGGTAGACTGCTGCTGGTTGCCGGATCTGAAGAGTACCGCGGCGCGCCGGTGCTCGCGGCGACGGCTGCGCTCCGATCCGGTGTCGGTTTGTGCACGGTCGCTACGCCGGCATCGATTGCGGAGTTCATCGTCGGCACCATCCCCGAGGTGATCGTGGAGGCGCTACCCGTTACCGACTCGGGTGAGCTGTCGTCCGCGGCGGCCGAACGAGTCGCTCGGTTAGCGGACGGTGTTGACGCGATCGCGATTGGCCCTGGGTTGGGTGGTAGCGCGGGGGTGCGGCCGGTGGTCGAGGCCGCGATCGCGGTCCACGCGCCGCTGCTTGTCGACGCCGATGGTCTGAACGCGCTCGCTGATGCTCCGGCGACGATCGAACGCGATCCACCTACCGTCATCACGCCCCACCCCGGCGAGCTGGCGCGATGGCTGGAAGATAAGCCGAACGCAATCGATGCAGAGCGCATCGAGGCCGCTCCACGTGCAGCCGACCGTTGGGGGGTCCACGTGGTGCTGAAAGGCGCGCCCACGGTCATCGCCGATCCGGATCGGCGCACGGCGCTCAACCTGACCGGCAACCCGGGCTTGGCGACCGGTGGTAGCGGCGACGTGCTGACTGGTTTGTTGGGGGCCTTGCTGGCGCAAGGCGTGCCGCCGCCGCTGGCCGCTCGCGCGGCGCCGCTGCTCCACGGGTTGGCCGCTGATTGGGCGGCCCACGATTTGGGGGAACGCGGCCTCGTCCCGAGCGACCTGTTTCGCTATTTGCCGCTGACGATCCGAGAGTTGACAGCTGGACGCGGTCCAGCGCTTCTCGATCGCATCGATCATCGTTATGCCACATTGTTGACGATCGGTGACGCGGAGGCGTGACCCGCACCCTGCCCACCGCTCTCTCCGTAGTCATGATCGCGTGGGCGGTCCTCGGACCCAGCTCTGTGATCGCTCAGCGGTTCGACCGCTTCGATCCCGAAGATTGGATCACCCTACGCGACTTTCGGTTTGTCACGTCAGTGGCGGTGTCAAACGAGGTCGCCTACTTCGGGACGACGGCTGGCGTCGAACGGTTTGATACGCTGCGCGATCGCTGGCTCGCACCGATCACCACGGCCGATGGCCTGCCCCACGATCGAGTGACCGCGTTGGTGGTCGATCCGACGGGTGGCGAATTGTGGATCGGCACCGCGCGCGGAGTGTCTCGCTACACTGAGTTTATCGGCGAGGTCGAACACGTCTTTGGACCACCGCCGACGTTCGTGGAGGAGCTCAAGCTCGATCCGGAGGCGGGGACCGTGTTCGCGTGGGTCGCGGGAGGCTGGTGGCGTGCGCGGGTCGCTTCGCCTTCGATGGAACGGAGTCCGCCTCCGCCGCGTCACGCACGCGGCTCGATCGATGTCGATCTCATCGACCCGTTCGATTTGCCGTGGACCAACCCGCTGTACGTCGAAAGTCAGACCGACCACTTCCAGAGCGTTCGACTGACCGAACTCTATCAAGATCTGCGCGGCGACTTCTACGTCGGGACATGGGGCGATAACGGGCGCCGCTGGAGTGGCGCGCGGTTCGAGTGGGAGCCACTGCTGTTTGGTCTGGGGGGTCGCGGGGGAGGACCGATCGTCGAGACCACCGATGGTATGTGGTTTGTTCCCATCGCCCGTTCGCGCGCCAGCACGGAACCCGCGCCGGTGGCGATCGCTTTTGTCGATCGCGACGGAAGCTGGTCGCATGTAGTCCCACGAACCGAGCCCGAGTTGCCGACCGCGCTCGCGACGAGCGCCGCGGCTGCCGGCGACACCTTATACCTGGGATCGGATTACGGTTTGACGCGCTACGCCGAGGGTGAGTGGAAAACGCACGGGTGGACCGCCGATCCGCCCATCGACGCGGTTACCGCGCTGCACGTCGATGGTCCCCGGCTATGGGTCGGGACGTCGCGCGGTCTGACGTTGTGGGATCGCGAAACCGATCAGCCGACGTCGTATTTCCTGAACGGTCGATCGATCAGCGCACTGGCGGTTTCGGACGATGCGATTTTCGTTGGAACGAACCTCGGCTTGTACGTGGGTCAGCGTGATCCAAACGCCGGAGCTGGCTTCGCGCCCGACTCGTTTGTGCGGACCGAGAGCCGTGGAAGCCGGATCCGAGCGCTGGCGTTGCGCGACACCTTGCTCGTGGTTGCCACCAGCGTCGGGCTTGGGGTCTTCAATCGCTCGAGCGGCGCGTGGCGTTTTGTCACCGCGCTCGAGGGCCGGCTCGAAGCCCCGCCGCTGGCGGTGGCGATCGACGACCAACAAGTGTGGGTCGGCACCGATCGCGGGCTCGTTCGGTGGCGGCTGACGACCGGCGAGTGGGACGTCTATCGCCCCACCGACGGATTGGCCGGGCTCCCGGTGCAACACCTTTGGGCCACCGAGGACGCAGTCTGGGCCTCGACCCCCGAAGGGGTCAGTCGTTTCGGCTGGCGCCAGGCGCGGCGTTAGGGCGTCGTCAATGAGCGGCGAGTTCGAGTGGATCGAGCGCATCGTGAACCGTCTGGGGCCCAGCGGCTCGGGTATTGGCGATGATGCGGCGGTGTTGACGGGCCCGGATGGTAAAATGTGGGTTTGGACAATCGACACGTTGGTCGAGTTTGTGCACTTCCGGTTTGACTGGCTGGAGCCCGAAGCGGTTGGCCACCGCGGACTGATCGCGAGCCTGAGTGACCTGGCGGCGATGGGCGCCGAGCCGATGGCTGTGCTGACCGCGTTGGCCGCCCCCCCTGACTGGTTGGCTGATCGGGTCGAGCGACTCTATTCCGGATTGGCCGCGACCGCCCAAAGCGCCGGATGTCCGGTCATGGGTGGCGACTTGTCGCGGGCTGGCGAGGTCCAACTGACCGTAACTGCGCTCGGTCGGTGCGAGGGCTCTGCGCTGACCCGGGGTGGCGCCCAGCCGGGCGACGAGGTGTGGGTCACCGGTGCGCTGGGTGGCCCGGCGGCGGCGCTGGCGTTGCTGGCGCGCGAGGGTCCAAAGCCCGATGTACTGGCTCATGCGGCGTACGATCGGTTGACCCGGCCGGCGGCCCGGATCGATGAAGTGCGCTGGCTGAAGCGGCGGGCGCAGCTCACCGCCGCGATCGACATCTCGGATGGGTTGTCGGGTGACGTGAACCACGTAGCTCGCGCGAGTGGTGTCGCGATCACGATCGACGTCGAACGGTTGCCGATCGACGCCAGCGCGAGTGACGTCGGTCGTCAACTGAACGCCGACCCGATCGAGTGGGCGCTCCACGGCGGTGAGGAGTTTGAGCTCCTGCTGACGGCTCGCCCCGGATCGATCGCGCCGCTGGTCGACGAGTTCGAAGCGACGTTTGGTGTCTCGCTTACCGAGATCGGAACAGCGGTTGAAGGCGCCGGCGTGCAGAAGGTCGAGAACGAGGTCGCTGAACCGCTCGACCCCAAGTCGTGGGACCACTTCGCCACGCCGTCCGACTCGGGCGCCTAGCAGGATCGGTTTGCTTCGAACCGACGTCGTCGGTTAGCATTCAACACCCATCCGAAAGTCGACCGTAACCATTGCCCGATCGCATACGATGACGACAATCGCGCGCCTCAACGCCCGTGAGATCCTGGACTCGCGCGGTCGGCCTACCGTGGAGGTCGACTGCTGGACCGAATCCGGGATCATGGGTCGCGCGGCGGTGCCTTCTGGCGCATCGACCGGCGAACATGAAGCGCTGGAGCTGCGTGACGGCGATCGCAATCGGTACCACGGCGCGGGCACGCAAAAGGCAGTGCTCCACGTCGAGGAGGTGATCGCACCGGCGGTCGCCGGTATGACGATCAGCGATCAGGGCGCGATCGACGCGCGACTGTTGGAGCTGGACCCCACGCCCGACAAGTCTCGACTCGGCGCGAACGCGATTCTGGCGGTTTCGATGTCGACTGCGGTGGCGGCAGCCAACGCTGCCGGTCAACCGCTCGCTCGATCGCTGGGCGGCGATCAGGCCAATGTTCTACCGGTGCCGCTGCTCAACATCTTGAATGGCGGCGAGCACGCCGACAATACGGTCGACATACAGGAGTTCATGATCGCGCCGATCGGCGCATCTACGTTCAGTAATGCGTTGCGGATGGGGGCCGAGGTGTACATCGCGCTCAAGCGCGTGCTGACCGGTCGCGGCCTCGCCACGACGGTTGGTGACGAGGGTGGGTTCGCTCCCGATCTAACGTCAGACTCGGAAGCGCTCGACTGCGTTGTCGAAGCGGTCATCGAAGCCGGTTACGTGGCTGGCGAGGAGATCGCTATCGCGCTCGACGTGGCCGCCAGTGAGTTGTTTGCGGATGGCCATTACCGCTGGAAGAAACAGGGCGGACCGCCGATGAGCGCTGCGGATCTGATCGAGTTCTACGCCGACCTCTGCGATCGTTATCCGATCGTGTCGATCGAGGACGGTTTGGCCGAGGATGATTGGGACGGTTGGAAGTCGATGACCGCGACACTCGGCGAGCGCGTCCAGGTGGTGGGCGACGACTTGTTCGTGACCAACCCGGAGCGGTTGAACCGCGGGATCACCGAGAGAGCGGCCAACGCCATCTTGATCAAGCTCAATCAGATCGGAACGGTGACCGAAACGCTGGCCGCGATCGAGGCTGCGCGTCGAGCTAATTACGGATGGGTCATCTCACATCGATCGGGGGAAACGGAAGACACATTCATTGCCGATCTTGCCGTCGCTACCGGTGGTGGCCAGATCAAGTCCGGTGCGCCGGCGCGCGGTGAGCGCACCGCCAAATACAATCGGTTGCTACGGCTCGAGGCTGAGTTCGGAGACCGAGCACGGTACGCCGGTCGAGACCCGTACCGCGACTACATCGAGGCGGGGTCATGAGTCGGCCGCTCGCCGACCGCCAGCAACGCCGGCGTCAGAAGCGCGCCTTTCTGGTCGCGGTCGCAGCGCTCGTCGGTTACGCGCTGTTCATCGGCGACCATCGTCCGCACCACCTCGGTTTGCTGTACCTCGAACAACGCCGGACCGAGGAACAGATCGCCGAGTTGCGCCGCGATCATGCGGAGTTGTCGAGCCAACGCGATGCGCTTGAAAACGACCTGTTCACGCTCGAAACGCTGGCCCGGCGCAAGGGAATGATCCGTCCCGGAGATCTCGTCTATCGGATCGTTCCGGTGCCCGCCGAGGCCGACTCTTTGGTTCCGCCAGATCGGCTCCGAGCCGACTCGAGCGCGCAACAGAACCAGCCACAACGCTAGCGCGATCCTCAACTAGTTTCGTGTTTGACAGCTAGCCAGACCCCGAATACATTCGTTTTACATCGCGGGGTGGAGCAGTCTGGTAGCTCGTTGGGCTCATAACCCAAAGGTCGCGGGTTCAAATCCCGCCCCCGCCACCAAATTGAAGAAGGGGTGAGTCGGTCGGCGACCACCCCTTCGCTATTCTCACGGCGGCGTAGCTCAGCCTGGTAGAGCAAGGGACTCATAAGCCCTGGGTCGCAGGTTCAAATCCTGCCGCCGCCACCATCTCTTATGACGCCGCCGAGCAACGATCTCGCGGTCGCCTTTGGCGATCATTGGAACCGCTATTTTGCCCCCCAGGCCGGGGGTGTGGTTGTGGTCGCGGCATCCGGAGGTGTCGACTCCATGGTGCTGTTGGCGCTGCTCGCGCGGGATCGGGTGGCGGGCTCGGAGCTGCGGATCGTGGCCGCCCATTTCGATCATCGCACGCGAGGATTGGAAAGTGCCGAAGACGGTCGGTTTGTGGCCGACACGGCCTCTCGCTGGGGGGCTGAAGTCGAGCTCGGCGAAGGCGATGCCGTCGCCGGGGCGACGCCCGGCGGTCGCGGACCGCAGGCTACGGCGCGCGAATTGCGTTATCGCTTCCTAACTCGAATTGCTGCTCAACACGCTGCAGCGTCGGTCGCGACGGGTCATCACCGCGACGATCGGGTGGAGACCCTCCTTTTGCGGCTGGTGCGTGGTACCAGCCCCGAAGGGCTGGCTGCTCTGAGCCCGATCGAGGAGCTGCGCGGCGTCCTCATCGTGCGACCGCTGTTGGCGTTTTCCCGGGCCTCGATTCTGGCCTGGGCGGAGGCCACCGGAGTGCCCTTTCGCGATGACCCTTCGAACCTGGAGGCTCGCTACCCCCGCAATCGGATGCGACACGAAGTGCTGCCACTGTTAGCCCAGTTCAATCCCCGAGTGGACGAGGCGATCGTTCGCCTGAGCGCGCTCGCCGGGACGGACAGCGCTTATCTGAGCGCGGCTACCGACGACTTGCTGAATGGTGCGACCGAGAGCCGAACCGAGTCGATCTGGCGGCTCGAGGCCGGGTCGTTGGTCGAGGCCCCGACGGCGCTGCTGTCACGGGTCGTAATCCGGGGCTGGGCGTGGTGTGCACCCCACGGGGCAACCCCGCCGAGCGGCGAATGGATCGCCGGGGCAGTAGCGTTCCTGAGACGGGGTCGTGGCGGAAGCGTCCCCGTTCCCGGCGGAGGCGAGCTTCGCCGGTCGACCGGTTGGATCGAGTTCGAGCGTCGTGTCAATGGCAGAGGAGGAGGCGATGAGTGAGGCCCAGGCCGTAATGACGGGCAACGTGACTACGGTGCTGATCGATGAGGAGCGACTGCAGGCTCGGATCCGTGAGTTGGGCCGCGAGATCACTTCCGATTATGGCGAGCGCGACCTAGTGTTGCTCTGCCTGCTCAAGGGCGGGATCTACTTCACGTCGGACCTGAGTCGATCGATCGATCTCCCGATTACACTCGAGTTCGTACGCGCTCGCTCATACGCCGGCACGGAATCGACCGGGGAGGTCAAGCTGTCGTGGATCGACGGACTCGACATTTCAAACCGCGATGTGTTGATCGTCGAAGACATCGTGGATACCGGTCTCACGCTGGTCGAGATCTGGAAGGCCCTCGCGGCGCAGAAACCGGCCAGCCTCGACATCTGCACGCTGCTGTACAAGGAAAAGCACCTCGCTCAACCGTTTCCGCTCCGCTATATTGGCTTCACAATTGAAGATGTGTTCGTGGTCGGCTACGGTCTGGACCTTGAGGAGCAGTACCGGAACCTGCCGCACATCGCGGTGTTTCACCCCGACGATGCCGATCGCGACGAACCAACAGGTTTGCTGAATCCCCCATGAGCGAAAAGCAGAACCGCCCTCGTCGGCCGCGCCGCTCAAGCGGCCCCGGTCGTCGTCCTCCGCGACGCACGCAACTCTCGAGTCTCTACCGGAGTATTGCGCTGTGGGCGCTGATCCTCATAGGGGTCGGTCTGCTACTGCAGTTCTTCATGCCCAAGGAGCAGCAGCGAGTCGATATCAAGTACTCGGAGTTTGCCGAGCAGCTAGTCGGCGAGAACATCCAGTCGGTGACCATCACCGATAAGGAGATCTCCGGCCAGCTCATCAAGTCCGCCACCACGACTTCCGGCGGTGATACCCGAAGCTACACCGAGTTTCATACCATCTTGCCGTTCGAGGACCCCGAGCTAGTGCGGCGTCTCGAGGTCCGGGGGGTGGCTGTAGAGGCCCGACAAGCGGGCATGAATTGGGGATCGATACTGCTGACCTCGCTGCCTTGGATCCTCATCATCGGCATCTGGATCTTCCTGCTTCGCCAGATGCAGGGCGGTGGCTCGCGGGCGTTTTCGTTTGGGAAATCGCGCGCTCGGCTCCTCTCTGCAGATGCTCCCAAAGTGACGTTCGATGACGTCGCCGGCGCCGATGAGGCAAAAGAAGAGCTTGAAGAGATCATCGAGTTTCTCCGTGATCCGAAGAAGTTTCAGCGTCTGGGTGGACGCATTCCGAAGGGCGTGTTGCTTCTCGGACCGCCGGGAACGGGTAAGACGCTGCTCGCACGAGCGGTGGCCGGCGAAGCCGGAGTGCCGTTCTTTTCGATGTCGGGTTCTGATTTCGTAGAGATGTTTGTCGGCGTTGGCGCGTCGCGAGTCCGCGATCTCTTTGAGCAGGGTAAGGCGCACGCACCGTGCATCATCTTTATTGACGAGATCGATGCGGTCGGCCGGCACCGCGGCGCGGGGCTGGGCGGTGGCCACGATGAGCGCGAACAAACGCTAAACCAGTTATTGGTCGAGATGGATGGCTTCGAATCCAACGAGGGCGTCATCTTGATCGCTGCGACGAACCGGCCCGATGTGCTCGATCCGGCGCTGTTGCGCCCGGGAAGATTCGACCGTACGGTCGTCGTCGATCGCCCCGATGTTCGTGGACGTGAGGGGATCTTCGAGGTCCACACTCGCGACATCCCGCTCTCCGACGACGTCGATCTGAAGGTGCTCGCCAAAGGCACTCCGGGCCTGTCCGGAGCCGACATCGAGAACATCGTCAACGAGTCGGCGCTGTTGGCGGCGCGCAACAACCGTACGCATGTGACGATGCCCGACTTCGAGGCCGCCAAGGACAAGATCATGATGGGCGCCGAGCGAAAGAGCCTCGTCATTTCGGACGACGAGCGACGCTCGATCGCTTTCCACGAAGCCGGACATGCGCTTGTGCGCATGTTGACTCCGGAAGCCGATCCGGTACACAAGGTGACGATTATTCCGCGTGGTCGCGCCCTCGGTGTGACCCACTTCCTACCCGAGGACGAGCGCCACATCTATACACGCGAGTGGTGTGAGAACCAGTTGAGTGCACTGCTCGGTGGGCGGGCGGCGGAGGTGTTGATCCTCAAGGCGACGACGACCGGTGCGGGGGACGACCTCCAGCGGGCCACCGATTTGGCACGCCGGATGGTTACCAAGTGGGGCATGAGCGACGTGTTGGGTCCGCTCACGTACGGCGACGAACAGGAGCAGGTGTTCCTGGGTCGTGAGATCGCCCAGCACCGCGACTATTCGGAGGAGACGGCACGGCTGATTGACAAGGAGGTCAAGGGGATCGTGTCGATTGCGTTCGACCGTGCGATCACGATCCTCCGGGAGAACGAGGAGACCCTGCGTCGATTGGCTGATGCGTTGCTCGACCGGGAGATCCTCGACAGTGAGGAGATAGGCAGAATCCTCGACGGCCACGAACTGCGACCGCTCGACTCTGAGGCCCCCGCTCTTACGGACGTTGAACACCCGTCGGCGGTCGAGTCCGAGCGAGACACCCACACGACCGTTGAGGAATCGGGCGCCGGCGACGAGGTGCCAGAGTCGACCGACGAATCGAGACCGGCGGCAGCCGAGTCGGCTCGCGCTCGCGAGGAGACCCCTCTAACCAGCGACACGTAGGGCTCGTGTGGTGAGCCCAGTGGTCGCCTCCGAGCCGGTGATCTGGCGGGTGCGCGATCGGGAGCTCGTGCTAGGATCGGTCCCGCTGCTGATGGGGATCGTCAACGTGACCCCGGATTCATTCTCGGACGGCGGACAGTTTCTCGGCCACGATCAAGCCATCGCCCACGGGTTGAGCTTGGTCGAAACGGGTGCCGCGCTGCTCGACATCGGAGGTGAGTCCACACGACCAGGGGCGCGGCCGGTTGCGCTGGATGAGGAGATCGCTCGAGTCGTGCCGGTGATTCGGGCGATCTCCAAGCGAGTCGATGTGCCGCTGTCGATCGACACAACCAAGCTCGAGGTGGCACAGGCGGCGCTCGACGCCGGCGCCAGCATCGTGAACGACGTCAGTGCGCTTCGCTTCACCCCCGCTCTGGCGGGCTTGGCGGCGGACGAGAACGCGGGGCTAGTGTTGATGCACATGCGCGGCGAGCCGCGGACCATGCAGCACGATCCTCGCTACATTGATCTGTTTGGCGAGATAAGCGGTGAGCTCGAGACAGCCGCCGCGTTGGCAGAGTCGGCCGGTGTCGACCACCGCGCGATCGTGCTCGATCCGGGCATCGGTTTTGGCAAGGCGTTGGTCGATAACTACCGCATCTTAGCCCATCTGGAGGTGCTTGCAAGACTTGGTTACCCACTCATGATCGGTCACTCGCGCAAGACGTTTCTCGACCCTGATGGGCGTTACGCCCCGGCTGAACGGTTGGCGGAGTCGGTGGCCGCGGGGCTCATGGCAGCACTCGGTGGGGCGCGCATACTGCGCGTCCATGATGTCGCCGCTCACGCGCGCGCGCTCGTTGTGTACCGTCGCTGGTTGGAGGCCAAGCCGTGATAGAGCACTGGTCGCGCATGCTCTTTCTGCGTCCCGGTATCGCCGACGTGATCGACATCGCGGTTGTGGCGTTCATCATTTATAAGCTGTTCACCCTAGCCCAAGGCACACGCGCACTGCAAATGATGATGGGGTTCGTGGTGCTGGTGATCGCTGCCTACGCGACCAAGCTCCTGCGGCTCGAGGCGCTCAACGAGATCTTCCAGGCCGGCCAGCTGGTCTGGGTGATCGCCATTCTGGTGATCTTCCAGCCCGAGCTTCGATCGGGGCTGGCCAGACTCGGGCGGACACCGGTGCTCAAGATGCTCGTCAGGGGCGAGGAGAGCCCGGTCGTCAGCGAGGTCGTCAAAGCCGCCACCCACCTCAGCAAGGACAAACGCGGAGCGTTGATCGCTATCCAGCGCGAGGCCGGGTTGATGGAGTATGTCGAGAGCGGCAAGCCACTCCACGCCGAGGTCTCGGCGGAGCTACTGAGCACGATTTTCGCGCCCTATACTCCGCTCCACGATGGTGCGGTGATCATCGACGGGAAGGACATCGTCGCCGCGGCGTGCATCCTGCCGCTGACCCAGTTCCCGGTCTACGACTCATCGATCGGCACACGCCACCGGGCCGCGATCGGGCTGTCCGAGGAGACCGATGCGATCATCGTCGTGGTCAGCGAGGAGACTGGCAACATCTCGCTCGCCGTGGAGGGTCGGCTGGTCAAGAACCTCTCGCCCGAGCAGTTGACCGAGCGGCTCGAACATCTGACTGCTGCGCGCTCGCTCATCTAGCCTGCGCTCGAGGGCGGTTGCCCAACCACCAACACGGCACCTAGCTTTTTGGCTCGACCGCTACCGATGATTGCCGACGGCCGACGGCCGAACGGATCCCAGCCACAGAACCTGGAGGGACACGAGCTTCGATGCGGAGGCTTAGCCGCGACCGGCTGATCTACGCCGGTCTGACATTCCTGGTCATCTTTGTGTCGTACATCTGGACGCTGGCGCCCACGCTCACCTTCTGGGATGCGGGCGAGTTCATCACAACCTCGTACATCCTCGGTATCCCGCACCCGCCGGGCACTCCACTGTTTGTGTTGCTGGGCCACGTGTTTGGACTCCTGCCGCTGGGGCTCGCCTACGCGGTCAAGTTGAACCTCATGAGCGCGTTGGCTTCCTCAGTCGGAGGCTTTTTCTACTTCCTCGTGCTGGCGCAGGTCGTGGGTCGTATCGATCGGCGGTTCGAGTGGCAGCTGCCACCAGCGGTGATCAACGTAGCGGCGGCGGCGGCGGTGTTGTTGTCGGCATGGGGCCTGACCGTGTGGTACAACTCGACCGAAACCGAGGTCTACACGGTGGCGCTAATGACGATCGCACTGGTGACGTTCCTGGTCTTCTACTGGGCCGATCACCTAGCCGAGGGCAAGGACTGGAACTTGCTCTTGCTGGTCGTCTTCCTGATGGGTTTGTCGGTCGGCAACCACTTGATGGCGCTGTTGGTCATGCCGGCCGTGGTCGTGTTCGTCGTTCTCACCATCTGGGACACGCAGCGCGAGTACGTGTTGAGCCTGTTGGTGGGCGCGCTGGGCCTCTATCTGGTCGTCATGCGAGGCTTGTCGGTGGACGGCATTTTGGCCGATGAGTCGGTGGTCAATCCAGGTATGATGCTAGTCGGGCTGGTGGTTCTCGGTGCCGGAATCTACTGGATGCTCAAGACCGGTGCGCTGACTTTCTTTATCGCCGCGATCGCGTGTTTTGCGGCCGGAACCTCGGTGATCTTCTATCTGAAGATCCGCGCCGGGCTCGACCCTGCGATCAACGAGGCCAATCCCGAAACGTGGCAAGAACTGCTCGCGGTTCTGGCCCGTCGGCAGTACGAGTTGCGACCGATCTTCCCGCGGTCGGTCGATTTCTTGCGCTACCAGATTCCACTTTATTTCGACTACCTGTTTGGCCGAATTGGACCATTCGAGTCTCGCGTGCCGGGCCAATTTGGTCACCCAGGGCTGTCGATCCTGACGTTCTTGCTGGCGATCGTCGGCTCGGCCTACCACTTCATCGCCGACCGCAAGACGTGGGTCTTCTTTCTGGGTGTCTATCTGACGACATCGCTGGGGCTGATCGTCTATCTGAACTTCCCGCTGGGAAACAGCCAGGCTTTGGATCTGACGACCGTGATGCGTGAGGTTCGTGAGCGCGACTACTTCTTTGTCGTCTCGTACGTGTTTCTGGCGCTTTGGGCG
>JBFGIA010000011.1:0-33724 GCA_041577935.1 Gemmatimonadota bacterium
CGTTTCTCGTCGGTGGAACCGTCAATCAAGTAGGCAAATGGCTACTGGCTATCTGACCTGCCCGCTCTGTGGCTTCGAGTTTGAGAAGCTCGACACGCTTTGTGCGCACGGGTGTCCACTCGGCGCGATGTGCAGCCTGGTACGGTGTCCGAGCTGTGCCTTCGAGTTCCCCGAGACACCGCGCAGTGTCTCCTGGCTCCGCGAGCTGTTTCGAAGAGAGTCTCCCGGTTATTCCACCTTGCCGGAGGGCGTTCGCCCGATCGACGATCTCGAAAGCGGTGACCGCGCGAAGGTGCTCTGCCTAGGGGCGAGGAAGCCGTCGCGTCAAGACACGCTGGCGGTGTTTGGCATCGTCCCGGGGGCGGAGATCACGCTCCTCCAGAAGCGACCCTCGTGCGTCCTCCAGATCGGCGAAACCGAGCTCGCCTTGGACTCTGACATCGCACGCGCGATCCTCGTACAGCGGATTGATGATGCTGAGACGTCGTGATCGGGAGGTGCACAGCCGTCCCTAGGGGAAAAACCCCTACATGCGGCCGCAAAGACCTTCCCACAGACGGTTGTTTTCTGGACACTTATGCTGGAATCGGCGAAGAATACGATGGTCGAGATTCGCATCCACGGTCGAGGGGGCCAAGGCGGCGTCACGCTGGCCAAGCTCATCGCGACGTCTCGCTTCCTCCAGGGCCAGTCGGTGCAAGCTTTTGGCTTGTACGCCGCGGAGCGCTCGGGCGCTCCGATCCAGGCGTTCTGCCGTTACTCTGACGACACGATTCACAACCGCAACCTCATCTACGAGCCCGACCACGTAATAGTCCTCGATCCCACGCTAGTCGGTCCAGGGATCACGGGTGGCCTCAAACCGGGTGGATGGATCCTCATCAACACCCCAGCGTCACCCGACACGTTACAAGAGCAGTTTCCGAGCAACCGTCTGGCCACCGTCGATGCGACCTCGATCGCCCGACGCAACAAGCTCGGCACGCGCACGGTTCCGATCGTGAATACGGCGCTCGCCGGTGCGGCAGCCCGGATGCTCGACTTCGACCTCGATGAGATGCGAGCGGCCGTCGAGCACTTGGGGTTTGGCGGCTCCAACCTCACCGCAGCCGAGGAAGCATACGATCAACTTGAGGTGTTCGAACCGGCTACTCTTCCGGCGGTTAGCCGATCGAAGGTTGCATCCTCGACCGGCCTCTACCACGCGGACGAGGAGCGAGGCCCGAGCTTCGTCGAGGGCGCAGGGGGCGGTCTCCCTGGAATCGAAACCGGATTGTGGGCCACCGAACAGCCACACCGGCAACAGTTCGTGCCACCCTGCAACCACGTATGCCCAGCGGGCAACGATGTCCAGGGTTTCCTGGCGGCGCTGGCCAACGACGACGTCGACAACGCGTTGGCGATCATCGTTCGCACTTCCCCATTTCCGTCCATCTGCGGCCGCGTGTGTCCGGCCCCGTGCATGGCGTCCTGCAACCGGATCGAGCTCGATGAGGCGGTCAACGTGCGGCAGCTCGAGCGGTACGCTGGAGACCACGGGCAGGCCACGGTCAAACCGGTAACCACACGCGACGAACACATCGCCGTGATCGGCTCCGGGCCGGCTGGACTCACCGCGGCGTACCATCTCGCACGGTTAGGCTACTACGTGACGATCTACGAGCAGGGTTGGGAGATCGGTGGGCTCTTGCGCACGGGGATACCCGGGTATCGCCTCCCGTCGGATGTCCTCGACCGGGAGATTGGACGCATTCTCTCGCTCGGGGTGGACGTCGAGGTCGGTGAGTCGATCGACCGCAACCGAATGCTCGAGCTCACACAGAGCCACGACGCGGTGCTCGTGGCTACCGGACTCCAAGAGCTTCAAGCGCTGCGCCTAGGCGTGGGAGACACCGAGGCCGTCGAACAAGGGATCGACTTTCTCGATCGTTCACACCGCGGCGAGGTGCGAGTGGACGATGAGCACGTCGTCATCGTCGGTGGCGGGAACACCGCCATGGATGCGGCGCGGTCCGCGCTGCGTCTCGGCGCTACCAACAGCCAGGTGATATACCGTCGCACGCGAACAGAGATGCCTGCTATCAAAGAGGAGATCGAAGAAGCACTACAAGAGGGCGTGGCGATCGATTTCCTCATCCAGCCGATCACTCTCAGGATCAACGAGGGTGGAGCCTCAAACGAGGGGCGACATGTACTCGCCTGCCGCAGGATGGAGCTCGGCGAGCCTGACGAATCGGGTCGCCGAAGGCCGGTCGAAGTGGCCGGATCCGATTTCGAGATTGAGTGCGACCGCGTCATCCTAGCGCTTGGCCAATCACCAGATGTGAGCGTTTTTCCCGAGGGCACCGAAGTCAGACAGGGTCAAGAGCTGTTGGGGCTCCTGGAGACCCCCGTGTATGCGATCGGTGATCTCGCCACGCGGGACGGGACGGTGGCCGGCGCCATCGGCAGCGGCCGTCGTTCGGCACTCCACATCCATAACACTCTCAACGACATCGACGTCCCGGTCACGCGTCAGACTGAAAGCTCGGGCAACGTAGAAGTGTGGCACGACGAGGTGATCCGATCCGACAGCTTGAAGCTGCACCTGTTCGAACGGCGTCCCGCCACCGACGGCGTGGCGATCGCTCCCGAGGTCAGACGCACCACGTTCGACGAGATCCACGCCGGGCTCACCGATCCGAGTGAGGCCAAGCGGTGCCTGTCGTGCGGCGTGTGCAACAGCTGCGACCTCTGCGTGACGTTCTGCCCCGAGGGCGTGCTGAAGCGAGTCGGGACTGACTTGATATTCGATTACTCGCATTGCAAGGGATGCGGGATCTGTGTCACGGAGTGCCCGCGGAACGTTGTCTTTATGAGTCACCTGTAGTGGAGGCAGCATGAGCGTTGAGGTCGTGTCTGGGAATCACGCAGCCGGTTACGCGCTGAGCGTAGCGGGTGAGGCAAACCGCGCCGCCCGCGGCGCGAGTTGCGGGATCTACCCCATCACACCACAGAGCGAGATCGTCGAGTACGTCGCCAGTTTCCCATTCCACAAGAGTCGGGTGGTGCCCGTCGAGAGCGAGCACAGCGCGATGGCGGTGTCAATGGGCGCGTCGCTGGCCGGTGCACGCGCGTTCACCGCCAGCTCTTCGAACGGGATCGCCTACATGGTCGAGAACATCATGGTGGCCGGCTACTACCGGTTGCCGATCGTCATGGTGGCCGTCAACCGCACGCTTGGCCCGCCCTGGAACATCTGGGCCGACCAGGGAGACACCCTGATGTTGCGTGATTTTCCGTGGATTCAATTCTACGCCGAGGACAATCAAGAAGTACTCGACACGACGCTGATGGCTTTCCGGCTGGCCGAAGACCATCGGATTCTGCTCCCCGCCCTGATCGCCATGGACGCCTTCATCGTGTCACACACGCAAGCCGAGACCGTGCTACCGGATCAGTCAGTGGTGGATCGTTACCTCCCCGAACTGGACTTACCGCATCGACTGCTGCATGAAGATCCAAAGACCCTGGGTGGCCTGGCGTGGCCAGAGGTCGCGATGTCACTCCGGCTCGAGATCGACGAGGCGATGGATCGTGTCGACGAGGTATTCGCGGAGTGTCGGGCCGCATTTCTTGACGTGTTCGAGCGTGATCCGGGCGGCGCCATCGAAACCCTCGGTACCGAAGATGCCGAAATCGTCATCGTTGTCTCGTCATCGATCGCGACAACGGCACGTGAGATCGTGAAGCGACGACGCGAAGCAGGTGAGAGGATCGGCTTCGTCAAGATTAAGATGTTCCGTCCCTTCCCCGAACGTGCACTACGGGAAGCCTGCAGCGCAGCCAACAAAGTGGCGGTTCTCGATCGCAACTACGCAGCCGGCGTTGGCGGCATCTTCTGGCAAGAAGCAAAAGCGGCGTTCCAAGGGTACCGCGACGATCTTATTATCCAGGATTATCTAACCGGGCTCTGCGGAGGTGACGTGACACCCCCGATGATCGATGAGGTCATCGCCGATATCATGGCTCGTACCGCCGAGACGAAACCTGTCTGGATGACCGCAATATGAATGGCGATCGACCGATACCGACGCTGGAACAAGCGCCACCGATTCCATGCACCGAAGAGTGTCTGCTTCGACCAGGCAACACGAATTGCGGCGGCTGCGGCATGGGGGTAGGGCTGACGATGCTCGGCCGAGCGCTCACCGAAGCCGGCGACACCTGCACGCTCGCGATCCCGGCTTGTTGCGGAATCGTCACCGCCGGCGCCTTCCCGACCACGAGCTACGGTGTGCCCACGGTGGCCACAACGTTCGCCTCCGCAGCGGCTGTTGCCGCCGGGATCGCCACCGTGCGCGATCTAAACGATGAAAGTGGCCAAGTGATCTGTTGGGCTGGAGACGGCGGCACGTATGACATCGGTATCGCCACGCTCTCTGCGGCCGCCGAGCGCAACGAGAACATCATCTACATCTGTTACGACAACGAGATCTACGGGAATACCGGCGGGCAGCGCTCCTCTGCCACCCCGCCCGGCGCCCGCACGACCACGACGCCAGGCGGGAAGAGCGAAGAGAAGAAAGACATCATGGCCATCATGGCGGCGCATCAAATCCCGTACGCGGCAACCCTGTCCATCGCCCACCCAGACGATTTTGCTCGCAAGCTAAAGACCGCCTTTGACACTCCGGGAACGCGGTTCCTGCTGATGCATTCACCGTGTCCAACGGGATGGAAGTCGGAGCCCGCCGACTCCGTGGAGTTGGTGCGTCTGGCTGTCGCGAGCGGGCTCTTTCCGCTCTACGAAGTCTGGAACGGCAGTGCCTGGCGCATCAATGTCGAGCCCGATTGGACCAGCCCAACCGAGTACTTCCAACGCCAACGGCGGTTCAAGGACGGCGAGATCGATCTGGAGGCGACCGAGCGGTCATGCCGAAACCAGTTCCAACGCTTGAAGACTCTGGCCCGAGAGTTTCCGCACAAACCCGAGGAAGGATGAGATGGCGAAGATCGAGGTGGAACAGCTGGATGATACGAAGTACCGCGTCACGATCGAAGGCCCCGAAAAGACGACAACTCACGAGGTGACGATCGATCACCCGTACGTCGAGCGGCTTACCGGTGGGTGGCACACCACGGAGGCGCTGCTCGAGCAGACGTTCGAGTTCATGCTCGAACGGGAGCCCAATACGTTGATCTTGAAGCGATTCGAGATCACGACTCTGCCTCGCTATTTTCCCGACTACGAGCGCAGGGTCAAAGAGATGCTCGACAACGCAGACCAAGTGAAGCACGGTTGACAGACGCTGTCATGAAAGTGCGGTTTTCGCTCAACGGTCGGCTGGTTGAGTTCGAGCCCCGACCGGGTGAGACACTTTTGGAGGCACTGCGCGATCGCTGCGGAGTGCGTTCGGTAAAAGACGGTTGTTCCCCCCAGGGACAGTGCGGGGCCTGCCTGGCGATCGTTGGCGAGCGGGCGCTGGTTACCTGTGCCATGCCGGTCGAAAACGCGGCCGACAAGGAGATACTCACCCTCGAGGGAGTGTCGGAGGAGGAGCGTGGACTGCTGGCCGACGCGTTTGTCGCTGCTGCCGGCCTCCAATGCGGATTCTGCATTCCCGGAATTGCGCTGCGCGCAATGCACCTGCTTGGCAAGAACCCCGATCCCACGCGAGCCGAGATCGCGAAAGCGATCGACGTCCATCTTTGTCGTTGCACGGGGTACACGAAAATCTTGGACGCCGTAGAGCTCTTTGCGCGTATCCGTGATGGCGAGGGTACGCTGGTCATGCGCGAGGATGGTGGGGTCGGCGAACGCTTGGCGCGCTACCAGGGCCGACAGCTCGTTTTGGGTGATCGACCGTACGTAGCCGACATGACCCGCGACGACATGCTCCACGGAGCAGTTGTGCTGTCGCAGCATGCCCGAGCATGCGTCCGTCGTATCGATACGTCACGGGCGGAAGCGATGCCTGGCGTGGTGGCAGTCGCGACCGCCAGCGACGTTCCCGGTGAGCGCTGGTACGGGCTCATCGACAACGACTGGCCCGGTTTCGTCGCCGAAGGTGAAGAGGTGCGGTGCGTTGGCGACTTCCTCGCGGCTGTCGCGGCCCTCGATGCGTCCTCCGCACGTGCAGCAGCGGAACTCGTCGATGTCGAATACGAGGTGCTCGATCCAGTACTCGATGTGGAAGCTGCCATCGCTGACGGGGCGCCCCAGGTCAATCCCAAGCATCCGAATAAGCTGTCCCACACGGTGATCCGCCGCGGCGACATCGATCGTGGCTTTGTGAATAGCGCCCATGTAGTCGAGGGCGTGTGGACCACACAGCGCGTCGAGCATCTCTACCTGGAACCTGAGAGCGCGCTCGCCGAGCCGGGCCAAGGGCCGGGGACGTTTCGGCTCTACACGCAGGGCCAGGGAGTATTCGACGACCGTCAACAGGTGGCCGCTTTCCTCGGTATCCCTGACGACAAGCTCGACGTCGAGCTTGTCCCCAACGGCGGCGCATTCGGCGGCAAGGAGGATCTCTCGATCCAGCCGCACGCAGCGCTGCTGGCTAAGATGACCGGTCGCCCGGTTCTGCTCACCCTCAATCGGGAAGAGTCGATCCGCGTGCACCCGAAGCGGCACCCGATCCGCATGCGGTACAAGGTGGGTTGCGACATCGACGGCCACCTCACCGCAGTTGAGGCGCACATGCTCGGCGACACCGGTGCCTACGCCTCGGTCGGTGCGAAGGTCCTCGAGCGTGCGGCTGGCCACTCTTGTGGTCCCTACCGGGTCCCCAATGTCGCTGTGGACGCGATCGCCGCGTGCACGAACAACCCGCCGTGCGGCGCCATGCGTGGCTTTGGCGCTAACCAGGCCCATTTCGCCATCGACGGCTGCCTCGATCTCCTGGCGGAGAAAGTGGGCATCGATGGCTGGGAGATACGTTGGCGGAATGCGGTCGATATCGGGGATCAGTTTGCGACCGGGCAGGTATTCGAGAAATCGGTCGGGCTCAAAAAGACACTCCAAGCGGTACACGACGAGTACTACCGAGCGCGTGGCGACGGCCGCGCTGTCGGAATCGGCTGCGGGATCAAGAACAGCGGCATCGGCAACGGCGCCGTAGAGTGGGGAAAGGCGCGGCTCGTGGTCGAGCCGGACGGTACGATATCGCTGTACAACGGTTACACCGAGATGGGACAGGGGCTGCTGACCGTGCTGGTCCAGTTCGCGGTCGAAGTCACCCAGCTCCCCGCGTCGCTCTTCCGCCCCAAGGTCGACTCGACCTTCGCGCTGGCTTGCGGTCAGACGACGGGTTCCAGAGCAACGCTGTTTGGCGGCAACGCGGTCATCGGGGCCGCAACCAAGCTCAAGGCCGCGCTCGACGCCGGCTTTGCTCTAGAAGACTTGACCGGACAGGTTTTTGCCGCCGACGTGGTGGTCGATGACACCACCAGTACCGAAATGAAAGTGGACAAGGTCAAGACGCACACGGCCTTTGGGTTTGCGACCCAGGTCTGTATCCTCGACCCGGACGGCCGCGTGGAGAAGTTCATCGCCGCGCACGATGTCGGTCGGGTTGTGAACCCGGCGTTATGCGAAGGGCAGATCGAGGGGTCGGTTCACATGGGGCTCGGGTATGCGCTTACCGAGGAGTTGCCGTGTGAGAACGGCTGGCCGGTGACGTTCAAGATGCGGGAGATCGGCCCGTTACGGGCACGCGACATGCCCGACGTGGAGGTAATTCTCGTCGAGGAACCCGAGCCGGAAGGGCCGTTCGGCGCCAAGGGTGTCGGCGAGATCGGGCTCGTGCCCACAGCTGCGGCGGTGGCGGGAGCGCTGGCCGCGTTTGAGGGCACACGATACTACACGCTGCCGATGAAGGACTCGCCTGCCGCCCGCGCGATGAGCGTCGGCCGCATCCGGCAGCGAGAGCACAGCCGATAGCTCTCGGCTACGTCAACGCGCATACCCACATCTACAGCGGTCTCGCGCCTTTTGGGATGCCTCAGCCAGACCCTGAGCCGCGCAACTTCGTGGAGATCCTCGAACGCGTTTGGTGGCGACTCGACCGCGCGTTGGACGCTGACTCCCTTCGCGCGAGCGCGCGACTCTACGTCGCCGAGGCGATCGAGCACGGGACGTTCTCGCTGATCGACCACCACGAGTCGCCATGCATGATCGACGGCTCACTCGATATCCTCGCCGACGCGTGCCAGGAGCTCGGTGCGCGCGCTGTGCTTTGCTACGGGGCCACCGAGCGCAATGCCGGACGAGACGAAGCGCGCCGCGGTCTCGAAGAGTGCCAGCGCTTTCTGACCCAGAACCGACGCCCGTTGGTGCGCGGCGTCGTTGGGCTGCATGCATCGTTCACTGTATCCGACGAAACGATCCACGAAGCGGTCGCGTTGGCGCGTGAACACTCCACGGTGTTGCATGTCCACGTCGCCGAAGACGGCGCCGACGTGCAAGACGCGCGCGAGCGAGGCTACGATGGGGTCATCGATCGGTTCGATCGATTGGGGGCACTGATCCCGGGTTCGATCTTCGCCCACGGCGTTCACCTGACGGCCGATGAGGTCCGCTGCTGCGCGACTAACGAATGCTGGTTGGTGCAGAATCCGCGCTCGAACCGCGGCAATGGCGTTGGCTACCCGGGCGCGCTCAGCGAAAGCGACCGGGTTGCGCTCGGCACCGACGGCTATCCAGCTGACATGCGGGTCGAAGAGGAGACGCTAATCGAAGAAGCTCGCGCCGCGGGGGACGATCTTTCGCACGCGCGACAACGGTTGCAGGCCGGGCCCCGCTTGATCGCGGAGCGTTTCGCGAACGCGGACATACCGGACGAAGCGGTGGAGAGACGCGCGGGGGTACGATCCGAGATGCCCGCCATTCGAGAGGATGCGCGCGTGCAGGCGGAGAAACTCTGGACGCGGATGCAAGCGCTGTAGTCGACGAACAGACCATCTGACGTGACATGAACTCTCTGGAATTGGAATACGAAGTCGTTGATCACACCGTTCGCGATCGCACGATCGCACACTTCCGCGAGCGTGGCATCGGGTTGCCGACGCTATCGGAACTGACCGACCCCACGACGATCGACGAGCGGCTACAAACAGCGCTCGGACCGATCGATCCCGATACCCCGGAAGCCCTAAACCTCTATCGAGTGCACTGGTACAACGGTTTTGAAGCGCGGCATCAGGTTCCGGTACCGGATCATATCGTCCTGCCCCCGGAGCTCACCGGGGTGGTGAGTCCGATCGTGGTCGTGTACGGAGACAGATTCCCGATGATCCATGCCCATAAGGTGCTCCCCGCGTACAGCTGTATCGTTTCACGTCTCGTAACCGGACGATTTGATCCGACTCGCCACCGCGCCATCTGGCCATCGACCGGCAACTACTGTCGTGGTGGTGTCGCGATCTCACGCATCCTCGGTTGTCGTGGGGTTGCTGTTCTTCCCGAGGGCATGAGCGACGAGCGTTTTCGGTGGCTCGAGGCTTGGGCAGGCGATTCAGCGGACATCGTGCGCACCATCGGTACCGAGAGCAACGTCAAGGAGATCTACGACAAGTGCGCGGAGCTCGAAACCGACCCCGACAACATCGTGTTCAATCAGTTTCGCGAGTTCGCCAATCACTTGATCCATTACAACGCCACCGGCAGGGCGCTCGAACACGTGTTTGAGACCGTCCGCGCGGAGCACCCATCGATGCGGTTGGCGGGCTTCCTGGCTGCAACCGGTTCGGCAGGCACGCTCGCCGCCGGTGATTACCTCAAGGACCTCCACGGCACGAAGATCATCGCCGCCGAGGCACTGGAGTGTCCGACCATGCTGTACAACGGCTTTGGGGAACACAACATCCAGGGCATCGGCGACAAGCACATCCCGCTGATTCACAACGTCACCAACACCGACGTCGTCGTGGCAGTATCGGACCAGAGCACAGACGCACTCAACGTCGTATTCAACACCGAGGCGGGTCGCCGATACCTGCGCGACGCCTGCGGGTTGCCTCCGGAGCTGATCGGCGAGCTCACGAGCTTTGGTCTTTCCAGCATCTGCAACGTGGTCGGCTCGATCAAAACAGCAAAACAACTCGAACTGGGACCCGACGACACGCTCATCACGGTGGCCACTGACGGCGCAGAGCTGTACCGAACGGAATTGGACAAAGCAACTCCCCGACTCTTCCCGGAGGGATTTGACCTCGCCGCAGCGGAGCGAACGGTCGAGAAACATCTCCTCGGAGCGAGCACCGAGCACGTGCTCGAGCTGTCACCGATCGATCGCGATCGGATCTTCAACCTCGGCTACTTCACGTGGGTAGAGCAACAAGGCGTCCCGCTCGACGATTTCGAACGCCGCCGCAGCCAGCGATTCTGGGGGGAGCTCCGCGAGCTCGTCCCGCTTTGGGACCAACGTATCGAGGAGTTCAACCGTGAGACCGGGGTGACACTGGAATAATGAGCGAATTCGAATCACGGCTTGTATGCGCAGGTTGCGGCCGGGCGGTCGCCGCTGATTCGCCACTGCCGTTCCGATGTGTCGCGTTCGATACCCAGGACGATATCGATCATGTGATCGCCCAAGCGGGCCCACCGCCGGGTGCCAAATGGCCGACCGCGAGTGATTCCAATCCATTTCTGCGTTTTCGTTCTTTGCTGTACTCGTGGCACGTTGCACGTGAGCGGGGCCTGACCGAAGCGGACTACGTGCGCATCGTGCGCACACTCGACAGCGCGATCACCGACATCGACGGGAAGGGCTTCTCCACAACGCCGTACACCGGAGTCCCAGAACTCGCATCCGAGCTCGGGCTCGCCAACGGCGGGTTCTGGGTCAAGGACGAGACCGGCAACGTGAGCGGTTCGCACAAGGCACGACATCTGATGGGTGTCGCGGTCTACCTGGCGGTCGCCGAGGAGACCGGTCTTCTGTCTCCCGAGGACGCGACAAAACCGCTGGCCATCGCGAGTTGCGGAAACGCGGCCCTCGCCGCCGCGGTCGTTGCCTGGGCTTGCAACCGTCGGCTGCGAGTGTTCGTTCCGACTTGGGCCGAGCCGACCGTGGTCAGCCGATTGCAGAGTCTCGGCGCCGATCTCGAGACCTGCGAGCGGCAGCCGACCGGACCGCCTGGCGATCCGTGCTATCTGCGATTCCAGCGCCAGGTCGCGAACGGTGCGCTGCCCTTCAGCTGTCAGGGACCCGACAACGGGCTTTCGATCGAAGGCGGGATGACCCTCGGCTGGGAGCTGGTCGCTCAGCACACCCAAACCGGCGCCCCGCCACTCGATCGGCTCATCATTCAGGTCGGTGGCGGAGCGCTCGCTAGCTCCTGTATTCAGGCGTTGCGGTGGGCGCATGCCCTAGGCACGCTGGATCGCCTACCTGTGATTCACGCTGTTCAGACTGTAGCCAGCCATCCGCTCGTGCGCGCCTGGCGCCGCTTTGTCAATGGCGCCGGAGGACGGCTGCACACGGCCGGTTTCACACCTCCGGATAGCGACAGCGATTCTGCGATGGCCGGGTGGCTGCAGCGAAATCACGACCGGCCCGAGATCACCGCCGAAACGCGTCATGCCAAACGCCATCGCTCGAGGTACATGTGGCCGGTCGAGGAGCCGCTCACCAGCGTCGCATCTAGCATCCTCGACGACGAGACCTACGACTGGATGGAGGTCGTTCGCGGAATGATCGAGACCGGTGGTTGGCCCGTCACGGTCGATGAAAAGACGCTCGTGCGCGCACACGAGCACGGCACGGCCACGACCGGTATCGCGGCTTGCCCGACCGGCACGGCCGGGCTCGCGGCTGCGTTCACGCTGCAGGCGGCCGGGGCGCTCGACGATGGGGAGCAGGTTGCGGTGCTCTTTACCGGTACCCGGCGATGACCGCGCCTACGGCACGAACTGCGTTCCGGCCTCGCCGTCCAGCGCGCGGCGGACGCTCTCCAGATCGCTGATGACCGCCCGTTTGCCGCCACCTTCCAGGTAGCGGACGACAGCCTCAACCTTCGGTTTCATGCTGCCGGGCGCGAAATGCGTGCCTTCCACCAGTCGCTGCTTCGCCTCCTCAACCGTCATCTTGTCGATCCATCGCTGGTCAGGCTTTCCCCAGTTGAGAGCCACTTTCTCGACCGAAGTGCCGATGACGAGCAGATCGGCCTCGACCCTAATCGCGAGCAGCGAGGCGGTGAGGTCCTTGTCGATGACGGCGGGAACGCCATGGAGGTTCCCATGCTCGTCCGCCACGACGGGGATCCCTCCACCGCCGGTAGCGATCGTGACGATGCCCGAAGCCAGCAGCGCCTGGATCGCCTCCAGCTCGATGATTCTTCGCGGCTCGGGCGAAGCGACGACGCGTCGCCAGCCCCGTCCCACCTCTTCGACGATTTGCCAGCCTTCGCGCTCGCTGCGTTCCATCGCCTCCGATCGGGTCATGACCGCGCCGATCGCCTTGGTGGGGTGGGTGAACGCCGGGTCGTCGGGATCCACTTCGGTCTGGGTGATCAGCGTGACCACCGTTTTCGGCATCTTCCGCTTGCCGAAGATGTTGAGGAGGTTCTGCTGCAGCGCGTACCCGATCGCACCCTGAGCGTCGGCATCGCAGACATCCAACGGAATCTCGTGCAACTCGCTTGACGCGAGCTCCGAGCGTCGCAAGATGAAGCCGACCTGAGGCGCGTTGCCGTGCGTGACGACGACGTCCCAGCCGTCCTGGATCATGTCGGCGATATGTGCGGCGGCCTCCCCGGCGGTCCGGTACTGGTCCTCGACGGTCTGGTGTTGTCGATCCTTGATGAGCGCGTTGCCGCCCACAGCGAAGACAGCCTTCCCCTTCATACCTGACTCCTCACGCGTGTCCGCGCGGCTCACATCGTCAGGACCATGACCGCCTTCTGCACGTGCAGGCGGTTCTCGGCCTGTTGATAGACGACGCTGTTGTGTCCCTCTATGACGCTGTCTGTGACCTCGGTGTTCCTGTCAGCCGGCAGGCAATGCATGTAGATCGCGTCCTTCTTCGCCAGTGACATGCGGTGATCGTCGGCGATCCAGTCGCTGTACCTCTGGCTGATCGTGGCGGATTCTCCGTGATCGGTGGTGCTTAGCATACACCCCCAACTCTTCGGGTAGACGATGTCGGCGTTTTCGAAGCCCGCGTCGAAGTCATCGAGAATCTCGAAAGACCCATCATGCTGGCGAGCGTTTTCTCTGGCTTGCTCGACGATCTTGGGAATCAGTCGAAACTCAGGCGGATGGGTCAACCGTACGTTCATCCCGAATCGGGTCATCAGCAGGATCAGGCTCTGCGGCACGCTGAGCGGTTTCTGATAGCTGGTGGCGTAGGCGTAACTGACGTTGATCGTCAGGCCCCGTGGATCTCCCTTTCGCTCGATGATCGTCAGTAGGTCGGCCAGGATCTGGAAGGGGTGGTACATATCGCACTGCATGTTGAAAACCGGCACGCGACTCGCCGCGGCCACGTCGCGGATGTATCGATTGCCGAATCCCCAGTCGCATTGTCGAATGCCGATCGCGTCGTTATAGCGGCCCAGGATCTCTCCGATCTCCTTGGCCGTGTCGCCATGACTGATCTGCGTCGTAGTGCTGTCTATGAACTGGGCGTGGCCTCCCAGTTGCGCCATGCCAGCCTCGAAGCTGTTGCGCGTACGGGTGCTGGCGAAGAAGAACAGCAGCGAGATGACCTTGTCGCGCAGGTAGGCGTGCGGCTCGCCGACTTCTCGCTTTCGTTTCAAATCACGGGCCGTATCCAGGATGGCCTGAATTTCCTCCCCACTCCACTCCTGGGTCGTGATCATGTCTCGTCCGCGAAGAGATCCTTCCATCTACGTCTCCCGCCCCCCGATCATCTTTGGTAGTAATGCATAGAATTTAGTTGCTTCGACCACGTCCTCCAGTGGTACGTGTTCGTCGACCGCATGGGCGAAGACCTCGTCACCGGGTCCGAAGCCAATCGACGGGATGCCGATCTTTCCGCACCAATAGTTCCCGTTGGTCGAGAAATCCCATTTCCCGGCCGGCCCGTCACGATCCCAAAGCGCCTTCACGGTGCTCTTTCCCGCTCCTACCAAGGGGTCGTCTTCCTCGAGGGCCCAAGCGGGGAAGTACTTTTCGTAGACGCAGACCGCTCCAGTGTGACTCGGGGTGTTGTAGACGAGATCGCACACCTCGAAATCCTCCCGCTGCGCTTCGGGAACGAGCGCCGCGATCGCCTCGATGACGCCTTCCTTCGTTTCCCCGAAGGTCACCCGGCGGTCAATGAAGATCCGGCACTCATCGGGAACGCTGTTATCGCTCGGCGCCACACTGGAGATGCGGCTGACGGTGATGCGTCCCTGCCCCAGGAACTCGTGGGTCGGTAGCTCCGCGTCCAGCCGGTCGATCGCGTGAACGAGCGGCAGCATTTTATATATCGCGTTGTCCCCCAGAAAGTTGCTGGCGGCGTGTGCACTCCGTCCCCGGCACACCACCTCGAGCTCCACCCGACCCTTGTGGCCACGATAGACGTTCATCTTCGTCGGCTCGCCGATGACGACAAAATCGGGTTTGACGTTCTCCCACGTATGAAACGCCTGACACGCGACCCCGTCACAGGCCTCCTCGATGTTGCCGAAATAGTAGGCGCTAAAACCGTTCAGCAAACCAAGATCGCGGGCGATCGCCATGCCGTAGATCATGCCGGGCGTGCTTCCCTTTTCATCCAGCGCGCCACGCCCAAAGAGCATTCCGTCTTCCACCTTCCCCTCGAAGGGATCCCACTCCCATTGCGCCGGATCGCCGATCCCGACCGTATCGAGATGGCTGTCGAACAAAAGGACCCTATCGCCGTCTCCGATCCGGCCTACGATCGAGCCGTACGCGTCGACGTACACTTCGTCGAAGGCGAGACGCTCCATCTCCTCGCCGACGCGCCCACCCACCTCTTCGATGTCGCTGTCCATGCTCGGAATCGCGACGATTTCTCGAAAGAAGGCCAGGATGTCGTTCCTGGCGGTTGCCACGTGATGATGGAGCTGCTCGACTATCTCACTCACGCCATCGGTCCTCCGCGGATCACTCTCATAGGTCATGGAGTGCGTTGAGGTAGTTCACCCGATCGCCCGCGAACACGGCATCGCGGACCCACCGGAGGATGTGCAGGTACGCCAGATCGATCTCGCCGCTCGCTGTCCCCTCGATCGTCGCTACCGGGTCGCTGGGATCCAGCGTCACTGCGAAGTCCGCACCGCTAAAGCGCGCGCGACCATTACCGTCGCTCAAGCTGAACTCGCTCCCGCCAATGCGACCCCACAAACGGGTTTGCCCGCCCCCCGGCTCCAAGGCGAAACCGTCCAGCGCACTGAACAGACGCCAATCCTCCAGCGACCCAAAGAAGCGTGGCTTGACCACGTAAGGCCCGCCATCCTCGGGGCAGAAGACATCGCAATTACCGCAATCGTTGCAGAAGTCCGCGAAGTTACCGTACTGCTGTTTTTCATCGATAACCAGCATCCCGTCGGTGCGGCTGGTCCAAGTTTTCCCCGTGTACCGCAACTTTTCGATCGGTTGCTCGAGACGCGGGAGCACGAACACGAAATTGGCGTTGTTGGGACACACGGGGACGCATTTGTTGCACGTGACACAATCAAACAGCTCGAGATGCGAGCCGATCTTGGCCGGTGGTTTCGAGTTTCGAACCCTGGCGTAACGCGTGTCCGTCGTTGCGCGCGGTACATAATGATCGGTATTACAGAGCGCCGCCTCAGCCACCCACCTGCGGTAGAGATCACCCCCCCCAACGGCCGCCAGATCCCCACCCGAATCGAGCACCGCCTCGCAAGCGCTCCGCAACGCGGGCTCCTCTATATCAAGCCGCGTCAAAGCCGCCGAGCCCAACCCGTAGGCGCGGATGATGTAGCTCCCGATGTTGTCGGCACCCACCTCATCCATGCGTTTCCGCAACGCGTTGAAGTAGCGCTGCGCCCGACCGTAGCCGCCAGGCTTGAGGAGATCAGTGCACACGGTCACCGGGACGAGGCCCAGCGCCACCGCATCGGGGAAATTCTCTCGCCCGATGCCAGCCGCGAACGATATCGGGAACCGATTCCCGAAAAGTGATCGAAACTCTTGTACGATATTCATCGCCAACACGTGCAGCGGTGGCCCCGAGAGGTACATCTCCTTCTCGGATGAGGGAAAGAAGTCACGATCGTTCTCGACGATCAGAGTGTTCGTGAACTTTACGCCAAAACCACGACCCAACTCGTCGGCGGTGTTCCCCAAGCGATCTACGAACTCCACCATCTGGTCCCAGCGAGTGTCCTGCTCAAACGCGGTGTCGGGAATGCGGATCTTTTCGTATCCCATCACCTCGTTCAACAGCTCGCGCGTTCGCGCGGGCCCGAGCAACAGCGGATTGAGCTTGACGGTGCAGTGCAGCCCGTTGTGGCGCAGCAGGAAGTCGATGATGCGTTCGATCTCGTCTGGCGGACAACCGTGAAACGTGCTCAAAGTGAGCGTGTTCGAGAGTCTGGTCGGAAAGTCCAGGTCGCGGAATTTGCCGAACTCGCGGGGAATCTCGCCGCGGAGACGATCGATGATCGTGGAGGCGTCCTGCATGCCGCCGATAAAAGCCTGCACGCGATCATCCTGGATACCCGCGAGGTCGTACCCGACGCTGATGTCGTAGACGATCTGGTCGAATCCGGGCACCAGGGGAACTCGACCACTCGCGCGTAAGATCTCGATCAACATCGCGCCTTTTACGTACTCTTCGAGCGACTGCTCGATCTTGAGCTCCTGGCTCCACTCCACATTGAAACCAATCGTTGCCATGTCGATACAGGGGCGCGGGATCTCGAGCTCGTCCAAAACCTGCACCGTCTTGAGCTCCACGATACGACAACCGACAAGCCAGCTGAGGACGATGTTCTGTGCCATTTGCGAGTGCGGTCCGGCCGCTGGTCCCAGTGGGGTCGAGGCAGTGTTGCCGTGGAACTGCACCGATAGGTCTTTTTCGACATCGCCGAAGAAACACTTGCGCAGGGGAAGGTCGAAGATCTTGTCTTCGCGTTCGAGCTCGCGAAGCATGCGCGTTATCAGCGCGCCGAAGGGATATGGGCGGAGCTCTGCCACGGCTTAGTCTCGTCTCGCCTCTATTCTCTTGCCGGGTTCAGTGGAATACTGGATGATGTAACGATGATCAGAGTCGGCTTCGATATCGATGTCGAGAAACCGCTCCGTGGAGGGATTCAGCTCAAGGTCCACGCCCCGCAATTCTAGATCATAAGCGGCATCGGCAATCCCAACGACGTGCAGAGTGTACTCGCCGCTCATGGCGTTCCCGACGTAGATGATGAGGGTCTCCGGGCCGGGTGCACCGGTCACATCGTCATCGATGCCTTCTATCTCGTAGGAAGAAAACGGGATGTCCCTGAACGTCTGGTCGACGCGCGGATCGTGGCCGGTCCTTCGATCTCGAGGATCGATCAGGATCAAGTCCCCCGGCGGTGTTTGTTGGCCCTCCGCGGGGTGAATCCGGATATCGAGTTGACCGCGGCCCTGATCGGCTCTTTCAGCGTCAACGTCCGTCCTATCGGCCTCCCTGCCCGCACAGCAGATGACCAAAAGCAACAGGGAAATCGCAAGCGGGGGCGTCCCGTAGGTCCGCCCCCGCTGAGAAGCCCAGTGTGTCCGTCCCTCGCGCTGCAACCGTATAGCCTACCGCTTAGGGTGGAACACCTCGTCTATGAAGAATGCCACTGCGTCAACGTCCCGGTACGGCAAACCCCAGAGCCCCCAGCTAGGCATCTCTGACTCGTGGCCGATGTACACCCGGTGACGAATGGCCGGGAGGTCGCCGGCATAAGCCCAGTCATCAACGGTGAAGTCCGGCATCGCAAGGTCATTCTGCACGGCCAACTCACCGTCTCCGCGGCCACCGGTGCCATGGCATGATGTGCAGCTATACGACCAGACGAGCTCCCCGCGTTCAAAACGTTCCTGACCACCCGCCCAGGCGATCGTGTCAAACACCGCGGGGTTGTACTGCGTCTGCGCCATCGCGACGGAGTCCGCTCGGGCCGCACGCAGAGCTTCTTCCGCATCCTCGGCCGAGACCGGCGGAGGTTCCGGTACCTCCTCCTCGCCTCCGCCACAGCCGACCATGAGCATCGCGATGACGACCGCCGAGAACATCCGGTGACAGGTCTTGTCCATGTCAAGCTCCCTACGCTGAGTCCGAAACACCGAAGGGCCTTCGTCTGAATCGTACGTCACGAGGACCCAAACGTCTGTGGGGAATCTCCCTAGCTATAGTGTAAGACTCTTGACGCGAAGCCGCAGCACAACGGCAACAGCTCCTTGACCCTCCCTGGGTTGTTGCCTAGGCTCGTTTGCTGTTGCGCTTTGACTGCGCTCACGACCAGACCGGAGCAGACAGCAGGAGGAGACTTGCCGGATCAAGCCGCACGGTGGTTAGGAGAACTCGAGCGAGGACGGCTCGAGTTTGGCGGTCTCGCCGCTGAGCGCAGGCTCGAGCTTCTTCGCGCACTCGAGAAGCGCCGTTTTAAGCGTCCATCGCACGTTCTCCGCCTCCACAGCGCATTGCGCTTTATCCGTGCCTACCCTGACGATGAACAGGTTCTCGCTACGGTCGAGCGCATACTGGAGGGGTTTCGCGATCGAAGCGACCTCAGGCGGTTTCGCCGCGCACTGAGTGACACTGGGATCGCTGGAACGACAACCCACTTTGCGTTTTTCCCGGCCACCGCAGGGTGGCTTGCTCAACGTTGGGGTTCCTACCTCACGATAGAGTGGCGAGACTTCGAGCGCCGCGAAAAGCTCGAGGAGTTGCTGCCTCGACTGGCACTCTTCGGCGAGACAATGGCGTTGGATGAAATCGATCTCGGTGCCCCGGAGTGGCTCGAACGTCTCAAAGGCCCCGCTGAGACGGATGCCGAGTTCGTTCTGCGGCGGCTTGGACAACTGAAGGCAGACGGGATCGACGCCGAGACCGTGCTGGACGAGTTGGTCATTCCGTTTCGCCTGGCCTCGGGTCCTGATACACCATCTCGCACAACAGAAAAGTACCGTCGCGCGCCAGTCACTTTTCAAACCGGTCCGCTGCGTCGTTCCCGTCCTTCGATCAAGAAACAACTGGCTCTTCCGCCACTACCGGTACGGAACCTATCGCCACGCGAGGGCGGGAGGATGATCGACTTGGCACGCGCGACGATGGTCACCCGTGCGCGCGATCTCGACGCCTTTGCCCACGGCAACCGAAATGATGTCCGGTTGATCGATTGTGAAGGTGGCCTGCAGATAGCGCTGATCGGTGTGCGACCTGAGCATCGGTTTCTGCTCGAGACCCTATACGGTTTTGTATTACTGAAGAACGGCGTGCCCGTGGGGTACGGAACCTACCTGGCCCTCTTCAACTCGGCCGAGATAGCATTCACGATCTTCGACACTTTTCGTACCGCGGAAGCGGCGTGGATGTACGGCCACGTTTTGAAGACCGCCCACGATGTACTGGGGTGTGACGTATTCACCATCGATCCGTACCAGATCGGGCGGGATAACGACGACGCCATCCGTTCGGGCGCGTGGTGGTTCTATCAAAAGCTGGGCTTTCGCCCCAGGTCCACTGAGTGTCTGCAGCTCATGCGTCGGGAGGAGCGCCGTATCAAGGCGTCTCGAACCCATCGATCGAGCGCGACCACGCTCAAGAAACTCGCCTCAGATAATCTCCACTGGTATTCGAACGTGCGCCGTGATGACGTGATCGGCGCACTTCCGCTGGAGAACCTGGGATTGCGGATCACCGACTACGTGGCACAGAGGTTTGGGTTCGATCGGCGCGCCGCCGAAAGAACCTGCGCGGCCGAGGCGGTCAGGCTGCTGGGCGCGCGAGTAACCCGTCGCACGTCGACGGGAGAGCATCTGGCCTGGAAGCGCTGGGGGCCCCTGATTCTCATCCTGCCGCGCGTAGAACGTTGGACCCAGGCCGATCGGCGGGCATTAGCTGCAGTTGTACGCAGCAAGGGCGGCTCGCGAGAATCGGAGTACTTGCTCCGCTTCGACCGTCACCAGCGATTGCGCCGAGCGATTCAGCAGTTGACGGAGGATTGAACCTCTTCGAACCGCACGCGCCAAACGCCGAAGTACATGATTACGATCCCCACAGCAGTAATGACGAAGAAGTCCCCCGTGTATGTCGGCGAGATGAGCTTGACCGCCAACCCCAACAAACCGAGCGCGCCAATGCCAGTAACCACGCCCCCGATGTGGGCCATCAACCAGTAGCCGAGCGATCCCTTGAGCATGGTCCCGCAATGCGGGCATCTCGTCTGTCTCGGGTGCCGGATGACGGAACGCAGACGGTCGTGGCCCAAGGTAACGATGCGCCCATTACAGCTCGGACACGGCTTTACTAGCGACACAGCCAATCTCCCGGAACAGAACGGCCTACCAGCGCGCCTCCAGCTCGTCCGCGATCGCGGCCAACTCCTCCCGCTGTTTACCCTCGAAAGCCCGGCAGCCGACCTCACCAAACCTACCGCACAGCAGGGTCTGGTCGGCTTCCGTCATCATGTGGTCTCCCATGTTGAACAGGACGTTGTCTTCTTTGTAAATGTGATTTGTCAACAGCGTCAAGTACTGTCTCGCCGTGTCGCGGAATCGCGCTTCGGCCCCCCCGTCACCGCCCTCGAAGGCTCTCAACGCCGCACCCATTTGCTGGGTCATCATCCGGGCCTGCGAGTGCTCGTAGAGCATCACGCCGATTGGTCCTCCGTCGCGGGGGATTCCGCGCTCCTCGAGGACGGGGAACAGCAGGTCCTCCTCTTTGGCGTGATGGCAGGCGTCAGCGAACAAGCGAAAGAACTCGACGCACTGGTTTAGCGACTCGACCTCGAACCCCTCGCCCTGCTCGGATCTCGCCACCAGGGTTTCGAGCACGCGAAGGACGCGCTCGATCACCCGGTGCTCTCTTTTCAGGACCGAAGAGGGCCGCAAGCTTTCGGTCGAGTCGCTCATATCACGCCGCGACGCGCTTCCTTTCGATTACGGGCCGATCGGGAAACCAACCCCCGCCATGAAGGAGAAGGCCCGGTTCTTTACGTCGTCGGTGGTTGTTTCGTCGACATCTACCAAGCCCACATTGTACCGACCCTCGACGATGATAACTGCGCTGCCGGCGTTGAACTCCACACCGCCGCCAAAGATGATCCCAAAGTCGGTGCTCTTGGTCTCGATGTCTTCACCGCCGAACTGGGAGATGTTATTGCAATCCGCAGACACCGACGCCCCCTCAACGCTTCCCTCGACCTTGCACTGGGCCTCAAACGATACTGCTGGCCCCGCGTATACGATCGGTCGCGCAGAGCTGCTCTCGTCCGTGAGTCGAGCTACCAGCAGCACCGGGATCTCGACGTAGTCGACCTTAAACTCGGCGTCGACTTCGCCCGTTTCGCGGAGCTTGGCCCCTTTCCTGGTGTAGAGCACTTCGGGCTGGATGGCGAAGAAATCGCTGATCGGGAAGCTCAAGAAGCCTCCACCCACGAAGTCAGTTCGCGTATCGGTCGTCACGTCGGTGATTCCGCTCAGATCAGAGACGTTGAACCCAGCTTTGCCGCCGATCATCGTGCCCTGAGCCATCAGGTCCGTTGTAACGAACAGCCCCACGGCTACCGCTAGGCCTAACAAACTTAGCTTGCGCATCGTTGAACCCCTCCTCATTCCGTTCAGTTCAGCAAGGCATACACATTCAGTTGTCACCACATAGACGACGTACTAGGCCCATGTGTCAATTCCCCTCATCATCCAAACACTAGCCCTGAGTATAAACCAGTGTAGGACAAGCAAATCGTCGTGTCTGTAGGGGAATCACCCGTTTAGTGGTAGGGGCACACCCCCATAGCCCAGTCGGACCCGCTTCGCCGCCACGATCCCGGATTCAGTATCGTTCCTTTCTTAGAGGGCGTACACTCACACCCAATCGAAAGGCACGGCGATGAGTCGCATCGGGATCCTCCAGCTATTGGCAATACTGGCATTTACGTTTGCCCCGGGGTGCGGAGCGACACGAAGTAACGTCCACGGCACAGGCCGGTCTATCACACTGCTTGATACGGCGCTCTGCTCGCCAACGGGTGACTTCACGCTGGAATCGACCAACCCATACTTCCCGATGGAAGTGGGCAAACAGTGGGTGCTTGAAGGCGGGAACGAGCGGGTCGAGGTCACAGTGCTCGATGAGACCGAGATCGTGGCCGGAGTCACCACTCGGGTCATAGAGGAACGTGAGTACAAAAATGGAAAGGTAAAGGAAGTCTCACGCAACTACTTCGCTCAAGCGAGCGATGGGACAGTTTGTTACTTCGGGGAGGCGGTCGATCCCCACGAAGGAGTGTGGCGCGCGGATGACCCCGGGAGTGGGACTGGGATCATCATGCCCGCGGATCCGAGACCCGGCGTGGCCTTCAAGATGGAGGTCGCTCCTGGTGAGGCCGAGGACGAAGCCGAGATCGTCGAATTCAAGACCACTCGGGTGCCGGTGGGAACCTTCACCGAGACGATCCTCGTTCGAGAACTAGATCCACTCGATAATGACAGCGATTACAAGGTCTTTGCTCGTGGCGTTGGCATCATCATCGACGAGGACTTGAAACTAGTCGAGCTCGTGACACCCTAGCGATCAGCCTCCTACCGCCGGCCCATCTCCCGTTGGCGCTTCTCGACGGCTTCCTTGGCCTCTTTCAAATCCACGTCGTGCAGGGCTCGAAAGACCTTGATCGCCTCGATCTTGTGACCCTTCATGATGAGGCGATCGACGTCGGCCTCGGTTTCCTCGCCGCGGCGGGGATAGGCCCCCGTCCTACGCAGGTTCTCGATTTTGCCGCGTCGGCGCTGAACTATGAAAAAGCCCAGCACAAGGAGCGCCCCGATAACGACCAAGATCTGAAGTGACAGTTGATCCTCCATTGTGACTAAGCCTCCAGTCCGAGATCCTGCCGTGCCTGCTCAACGGCGTTCATGAACTTGTCGAGCAAGCGATCCAGTCCTTCCTTTTCACACACTGGACACCAGAACGCTTTGCGACGTCTTATGAACATTAGTTTCTTTGCTCCACCACAGGTCTTACAAGTGTCCCCGTAATCATCCATTTGCAGCAACCGTTCTAAAAATACGGGGTACGCTGCGGCGACTTTGGCTACCTCCTCCATCGGAAAGTCACGCCCCCACAAGTCGAGCAGCTCGAGATTCGGCAGTTGGGTGATCGGGGTGAGGTCTACCCCCCGGCCATCGATACCCCTTAGGTGAAGCGCTCGAAGCGTTCTCAGTCCAGCCAGCGCCTCGAGCCCATCGGTCTGTTGCTTGGTCCAGATTCCGCCGGTCAGATGCAGCGTGTGCAACTTCGGCAGCACACGTATCGGCTCGAGGCTCTCGAGACGCCCGTTGTCGTTCAACTCCAGGATCTCGAGATCGGTGGCGGCCTCGATGCCGTCCAATCGGACCAGTTTGTTGCTCTGCCAAACGGTAAGCGTCTCGAGCCCTTTCGGGGGGTTGAACGCGGTAAGATCCGGGTCGGGCCAAAACCTCAGGCTCAAGTGCTTCAGCGAGAGTTCCCCGATGCGCTGAATCCTCGGCACATCCCTGGGTCGGATCTTGTAGACGTGGAGTGTCTCGAGTTTCGGCAGCCCCTTTAGTATGTCGACGTCGACGGCTTCACCCCAGACCAGGAGGTCCTTCGAGCGTTTCCTGACACCCTGGAGATCGATGATCGCACCGTCGCGCTCTTTCACGCCCACTGGTTCTTCCCTACGCGTCCATTGACATAAACAAGTTGTTGAGCGACTCGGCGAGGGTCGGATGGGCGAACACGCCCTCTCGCAGAGCGGTGTACGGCAGCCCACCCATCATCGCCACCTGGAGCGCCGACATCGTCTCACCACCCTCGATGCCGAGCATGGCGCAGCCGAGTATCTCCTCGCTATCAGCGTCTACGATCGCTTTCATGAAGCCTCGCGTCTCGCCGCGTTCGATCGCCCGCGCAACGTTCGTCATCGGCAACTTGGCGACCCGGATGCGCCGCCCCATCTCCGCTGCCTCCCACTCTGAAAGCCCGACCCGCCCTAGCTCCGGATCGATGAACACGGTGTACGGGACAAGCCGGCTGGCAGTGCTGGCGCCACCAGCACCGAGCAGGTTGGATTCGATCACCCGATAGTCGTCATACGCGATGTGAGTAAAGGCCGGGCCACCGTTGACGTCACCGAGCGCGTAGATGCCAGGGACGTTCGTTTCCAATCTCTCGTTGACGAGGACAAAGCCGCGGTCGTCGGTCGCTACACCCGCCTCATCCAGACCGAGACCGCTCGTGTTGGGGATTCTCCCCGTCGCCACGAGCAAGTGCGATCCGTAGACCTCGCGCTCTTCTCCACCTACACGCGCGGTGACCACGTACGCACCGCCATCCCCAGTTTGGCGCTCGACCCCGATGACGTGCGCCCCAAACCACAGCTCGATCCCGTCCTCCCGAAATATCTCGGCCACCGCGTCGCAGATATCTTCGTCCTCACGTGTCAACAGACAATCGGCACGCTGTAGGATCGTCACCTCACTGCCAAAGCGCCGAAACATCTGACCAAACTCGGAACCGACGTAGCCACCGCCGAGCACGATCAAGTGGCTTGGCACTTCCTCGAGCTCCATGATGGTGGACGACGTCAGGAAGTCAGCATCTTTCACAACGGATGGGATCGCCGGGTTGCCACCGGTGTTGATAAAGATCGACTCCGCCTCGAGCAGCCGATCATCCCCCTTCGATTCTCGAACGGCGACCACATGCGGTTCGACGAACTTCGCCCGGCCACGAACGAGCTCCAAGCCGGGTGTCTCCTCGAGGCGCCGGCGACTACCGTCACGAAACTGTTGCACGATCGATCGCTTTCGCTCGACAACGCGCTGCAGGTCGACCCGAACGCCCCCCATGTCTACACCGTAGTCGGCTGCCCGCCGTCCGAGATGCGCGATCCGCGCGCTGGCCACCATCGCTTTGGTGGGCGTGCACCCCACATTGATACAAGTCCCGCCGACATGGCCGCTCTCGACGATCGCGGTCCGTCGCCCGGCTGCTGCGAGCGAGCGGGCGAGCGGCTTTCCCGCCTGGCCGGTGCCAATCACAATGGCATCAAACCGATCTCCGTGATCCATGGCTCCCTTCCTTCAAGGTGTCGGTCAACCGACTCAATAGTATCTACCTTAGCCCCGGTTGGCTTATCATGTCTGCACGTGCCACCCTCACACGAGTTGGAGCTGTAGCGTCGATCTTTCTTCTGGCGCTGGTGGTCTACCTATCGCTGATTCGTCCCTGGCAGCTGCGGTGGGGGGCGACCGATGAGGAAGTCAGCCGGTCGATGCCGGGAGACGAGATCCTCGAGGCGCCGGAGCTCAACGCGACCCGCGCCGTCACCGTCCGTGCTTCGCCCGAGAAGATCTGGCCCTGGATCGTCCAAATGGGTGACGGACGGGGGGGGTTCTATGCCTACGATTGGTTTGACAATGGTGGCCGGCCAAGCGCCACCCGCGTCATCCCCGAGCTGCAACAACTCGAGGCCGGCGACAGTATCCCCCTTGTCGAGGGTCGCGTGTATGAGCGGGTTCATTCCGTGGATCCGCCGCGATCCACGGTTTGGGTCAGCACTGATCAACCGATGACTGGCAGCTGGGCCTGGGTCTTGGACCCGATCGATGAGGACCACACCCGCCTAATCACCCGTTTGCGTGGGTCGTATCAGTGGACCTCGCCCATCATCTTGTTTCAGTTCTGGATCGATTGGGGCGACTTCCCGTTCATGCGCAAATCCATGTTGGGAGTGAAACAGCGAGCCGAGGGCGAGGTCACGGACACTTACGCTAGTGGCGTCGCGGAAGGCGTACAGTGGGGCATTGCGATGGTGGAGTTTCTCGTCGCTGTGTGGTTAATGTTCCGGCGCCGGTGGTGGCGACCGTGGCTGGTGGCCCTGTCGACGGGCGCCGTTTTCGGGATGATCTTCTATCTCACACTTTCGCTCTGGATCGGGTTTCTCTTGTTGGCAGTGATCTTTCTCGGGTTGGTGTGGGCACATCGTACAGCAGAACCTCTATTCAACCTCCAAAGGAGTGCACCATGAAGGGATCTCGCTTTGGACTCTTCGTAACCCTCTTGTGCGTGACTCTTGCGAATTACGACGCGACTTCCCGGGATCTCCTGGCTCAGACGCCAGACGACGATCCGGCCCAGGCGCTTCTCGAGGCTGATCGCCTCTTCGCCGAGGAAACGGCCGAGCGCAGTGTCGACGGGTGGCTCGCGTGGTTCGAAACCGACGGCACGATGGTGCAGGGGACGGGCGAAGTCCGCGGGCACGATGCGATTCGGGACATGATGGCGCCGTTCTTTGCCGACTCGACGATTCAACTCGTGTGGGACCCGGTCCGCGCCGAGATCAGCGAGGATAACGATCTCGGATATACGATCGGAACCTATCGAGTGACTCGGGTAGGAGTCGCTGAAGACGAGCCGCCACTCAGCCACGGGATGTACCTGACCGTGTGGCGACGTCAAGCGGACGGCGCGTGGAAGGTCGCGGCTGACATCGGAGCCCCTGCGGGCGAGTAGCTACCGGGCCGGTTTCACTCCTCGCTCACGGGTTGCAGGGGAATCACCAAGCTGATCCGGCTACCGGAAAACCGCACCAGCCGTTCTACCGTCTCATACCCCTCCAGCACGATACGAATCGTGCCCTCGGTGAAGTGGCGTGTGACGCTTCCACCCGCCCTCGGACTGTAGACGGCAGCCTCCTGCTCTCTGAGGTCAAACTCGTACTCGAGCGGCGTGGTCCCTAGCGAGTAGAACTCCTCGCCGAGAGAATCCGCGTTCAATGCTCCGTAGACTCCCTCAACGGCGGCGTGTACCTCCAGGTCGCCACGACGTTGGAGAAACACCTCGGCCCCACTCGGGTCTGTCTGCACCGACAGCTCTTGGGTCGACGCGCAGCCAACAAGAACCGCCACTCCCACTGAGACGACAAACGGGAACCTCATACCTCGACCATAGGGGGACCCAGACCGGGGTGTCTGTGGGGAGAGACCCGTGTCGGCTTGACGGGGCTCTGATGTCAGCGGTTGGACTACCGGGTGTTCCAGACCGCGGCTTGCGATGCAGTTAATTGTTCGGGTCTTGTCAAAGCGATCCCGACGGCCCGAAACGCGGAATAGACCACTCTGAGGTTCCGTTTCTGGGATCATCAAGCCCACACGGGCTTCAACCGGAAGGAGAGTCAAATGCGCGTTCTTTACTCAGTGTTTGGGGTCGCCCTCAGCGTTTTCTCGTTAGCAGCTCTGTTGGCGATGACCGTTCCCGAACCCTCGTCGGAGGGTGTACTTACAGCCGAGCTCGGTCCTGTCACTGTGATCGCCGTCGAGACGCCACCCGTTATGGCGAGCGGCGATGACAGCGGCGAGATGAAAGCCGGGAATTGCTAGGATCTATGTCTTCCGGTTCCCATGGATCTCTTCTGTTGACCCGTTCGGTGATCGCGTTCGTCTTCTTGTGGCATGGTATCCCCAAGGCGTTCAACGCCGCCGCAGCGATGGACAAGTTCGCCGGCTTTGGACTGCCGCCGATTCTCGGACCGATCACCGGGTGGGTCGAAGTTGTAGCCGCCTCGATGCTGATACTTGGCTTGTTGCATCGCGCTGCCGTGCTCTCTTTGCTAGCCGTCATCATCGGAGCCCTGGTAACCGTCCAGATCCCGGGTGGAGTCTCGGCCGGATTGGAGCGCGATCTTCTGATCTTGACGGGGTTGACTTTGCTCGCATTCACTGGCCCGGGACGATTCGCGCTGTCAGCGAAAAACCTACAAGCGCCGATCCATCGCAAAACCCGCTTGACGGCGGAACGCTGACCTCGTAGGCTGGTAATCGACAGCGGAAAAGGTCCGCCCGATATCATCGTCGTGAGGATTCTAATCATGCCTATCTACGAGTATCTATGCGAGGAGTGCGAGAAGACGTTCACCGTCACCGAGCGCATGACCGAGCACGGCGAAACCAAAGAGCCACCCTCGTGCCCGAAGTGTGCTAGCAAGAAGACGCACCAGATCTTCTCGACTTTCTTCGCCAAGACGAGCACGAAGTCGTAGCCGGCTGGCGTGTCGTCGGTTGAAAGCCTGGCGATGGCGGCGTAGTCACGCCCCCATCAGCGCCAACAGCAAGACAACCATAGCGATCAGCACCATCGACGCAAACGAGACCCGGCAGATCCACATCGACCGGTCAACGTCGGTATCACCGAGTTTGCGGTATCCCGACCACCAAAACGCGGTCGACTCGCGCGACCAACGGCGTGGATCGAGAATCGGAACGAACAGCGGTGTGCCATGCTGGGCCCAGGCCGCCGGGTGCCGCTTCCGTATCAGCCACCGCAGACGCACGAAAAACCCGACCGCCACGAGCCACAAGATCACACCCAGGCCCACCGCCGCGTCACCGAACGACATCGATCAAGAACTCGTCGCCTGACTGGTCGGAATTAGAACCGTCGAGCCGCTTGTCTCGCGGCCCTCGAGATCGCGGTGAGCCTGTTGGACGTCTCTCAACGCGTAGGTCTGATTGACCGAAACCCTGACGATACCGGAGGAGATGGCATCTAGAAGCGCCGCTGTACCTTCCGCGAAATCTCCAGGCGTCGCGTAATACTCTCTTACCCTCGGCCGGGTCAGGTAGAGGGAGCCCTTTTGCGTGAGAAGCAACGGCGCGAAGTCGGGAACCGGGCCAGAGGCGTTGCCGAAGCTGACCATCGTGCCGCGCGGTTTGAGGGAATCGAGCGAGGCTTCAAACGTGTCCTTGCCGACCGCATCATAGACCACATCAACGCCCCGCCCAGCGGTGATCTGTTTCACTCGGCTGGCGATATCCTCGTCCCGGTACAGGATGACGTGTTGACACCCGTTTTGTTCGGCGAGGGCAGCTTTTTCCTGGGATCCGACCGTTCCGATGACATTGGCCCCGATCGCCTTCAGCCACTGGGTCGCGATCGAGCCCACCCCACCCGCGGCGGCGTGGAACAAGACCCAATCGCTTTTCTGGACCGGATAGGTGCGGCGGATCAGGTACTCAACGGTGGCGCCTTTCAGCATTACACCGGCGGCGGTCATATCATCGATTGAATCCGGCAGCTTCACCAACCGGTCGGCAGGAAGAACACGCGTGTCTGCATAGGAACCCGGGCTAGTGGCGTCGAAATAGGCCACCCGGTCGCCGAGAGCAACGTCCTCGACCTCTTCGCCCAACGCGTCAATGATGCCAACCGCCTCGACGCCCGGTGTGAAAGGAAGTGCTAGGGGATAGAGACCCTGGCGGTGGTAGACATCGATGAAGTTGAGGCCGACGGCCGTCTGCCGGATCAGGGCTTCTCCGGGACCGAGCGCGGGCATCTCATCCTCCGCCCATTCCAGGACCTCAGGCCCCCCGAACTCCCGAACGACGATTCTGCCGCTCATCCGTGTCTCCTGGCGCGGCGATCCCCACCGGTTGTAGCAGAGCTACCAACACACACCGGGTGCTGCTCCGACGTACGCATCGCTCTCGAGCTGGTTCAGCATAAAGTCCGCAACATCGGCTCTGGAGATCCGTACCGTCCAGAGAAAGTTGCCAACGCGCGGACCATGACGGTAGGAACCGCGCTTTTCTCCGTTAGTCAACACGCCGGGTCGAACAATCACCCAATCCAGCTCGCTGGCAGCGATGATCCGTTCTTGCCGGGTCTTGTCCCAGAAATACAAGGGCAGGATGAACGGAATGACAATCAGGCTGTAGTAAAGGCCCATACGCCCTACGCTGCCCCCGATTCCGAGGGAGGTCTCACAGACCAGGCGTTGGACGCCGTGTGCCTCCATCGCTCGCAGGATATTTGCAGTCCCTTGCGATAGAATGCGAGTCGGGTAGAAGAACCGCTTGTGGCCCAGAGCCGAAACGACTGCGTCCTGTCCCTTAACAGCTTTATCCAACGATTCCGGTTCGAGCACATCACCCTGCACGACTTTGAGCCGCGCATGATCGACCTCGAGCTTTGCGGGGTCGCGCGCCAGAGCGGTGACCTCGTAGCCGCGATCCAGCGCTTGCTCGACGAGTTGACGACCAGAGCCACCGGTCGCTCCCACGATCAACAATCGTGAAGGCCGCGTGGTCGGCTCTGGGTTGGCGGTCGCGCTTGACGCCGGTAGACCTCGACGTGCCAGGGACACCGCAACCGCAACTGCGTACAAGGCGAAAAGTATGAGTATCTCCATGCGCAACGACAGAAGATAGTCTCTTGGGTGTTGCGGGACTCGTGATCCGGGTGCAGGTTCGCCTAACCGAAACATGATTGTTGTCAAGTACATCGGACGGCTCGGCAATAATCTGTTCCAGTATTGTCTGGGACGGATTCTGGCGACCGAGCTCGGGTTTGATTTGATCGCGGAGCCGATAGAGGGCTTTCCCAATGCCACCTCTTGGAAGCAGTCGCGTGATTCTCACTTCTTTCGAAAGAGAGTGCTGCTAAAGGGACATCGGCTGGACCTGGCTGCGATGCTCGCGGATGACCGGCGTCGAAGGATAACCTTGAAGGGATTTTTTCAGCGTTACGAATACTATCGCTCTTACAAAAAACAGATCCGTAGGGATTGGTTGGGACCAGAGATCCCGCTTCAGTTTCCCGATGACGAACTGACGATCTCCATCCGTGCGGGCGACATATGGCAAAAACAGACGCAGCGTTGGATTCACCCCGACTACGTGGCTCTACCCTTCTCTTTCTACGAAAAGATTCTCGAACAGGGCAACTGGAACAAGGTGCACGTAGTAAGCGAGGATCGAGATGACCCGATGGCACAGAAAATCGCCAACCGTTATGGGGCGGAGGTCTACTCCGGATCGGTGCTTTCCGACTTCAACCTCTTGCGCTCCAGCAGCAACGTCGTGCTATCGGTGAGCACGTTCTCCTGGTGGGCTGCCTGGCTCTCCAGCGCAAAGAGGGTCTTCGCCCCGTGTGTCGGGCTCTTCGACCCCGCCGTTCGTCCGGATGTCGATCTGCAGGTCGGCGACGAGGACCGCTACAAGTACGTCGCCGTCGACTCCTTCCCCGTGTGGGAGGGAAGCGAGGAGCAGCGACGATTGCTGTTAGAGATGTAGGACGCGCTCGCCGGCAGTCCACGGAAGCATCGCGGCCTGACCGTCAGGAACTCCCTTTTGCCTCCGATCGCTGCATCACTTCCTTGAACTGGGCCGCGACGCGACCAGCCGATACCGCCATGACGATCGACTGCACGGCGCCGATCTCCTGCTCCGTGATGCCTAGTTCCTTGGCCACGCCAAGGTAACTCTCCATTCACGGGTAGCAGCCGACCGCCATTCCAGTGGCAAGGTGGAGCATAACGGTGGTCCGTTCGTCCAGAACGTCATTGTGTCGCGCGGAATCGTAGAACAACTGGAACTCGTTTAACCGCTTCTTGGGCATCGTCTCTCCCTCCGACCGCGAGAGGCAGCGTTCAGATCCGGTCACTCATCCCGATGACACCGGACTTGGTCGCGCAGTGGGCACAACAGAAGACCTTCCCATCGGTTTCCATACCGTGACCAACGATTCTACACCCGCAGTGGGAACAGCGCGGGGCGAGGGCGTGAATAGCACACTCGAACGAGTCGAAGATGTGCGTCTCTTTCCCCTGTAAGATCTGGATTGGCTTGTCGTAGTCGTTGCCGCAGACTTCGCAGACGTGTTCCATGGAATCAACCTCCTCATTTTTAGCGTAGCCTCACACTGATGCAGATGTCTGTGGGGGAAACCCTGCGTGGGTGTAGTCGGAGTTCCCACGCCATCGAGGTTGTTGCTTGCGGTCGCGCTCTATGCCGCGTAGTCCGCGAGCCGGACCGGGATGCGCCGTGCGCCCCAATCCCCCGGGTGCACGTCGAACACACCCGGACAGGGCGCATTGCACCGACGGCAGTATCCCAAACTGGTGAGATTCCACTCGGAAAGAGTGTACCAGTTGCGGCCGATCAGGAGCTCGCCGCACCTACTGCAGTACGTGCTCTGGCTCTCCTTGTCGTCGACGTTGCCGGTGTACACGTAGCGCAGTCCGTTGGCCACAGCGATCTCGCGTGCTCGCTGTAGCGTTTCGACTGGTGTTGGCGGTACATCCAGCATCTTCCAAGCCGGATGGAACGCGGTGAAGTGAAGCGGCACGTCGAGCCCGAGGTGCTCCGCGATCCACTCCGTCTCCCGCCCGATCTCGGCGTCTGAGTCGTTGGCTCCTGGAATCAGGAGCGTTGTGATCTCGAACCAGACTTGGGTCGCATGGCTTAAGTAGCGGAGCGTGTCGAGGACCGGTTCAAGCTCACCGCCGCAGATTTTTCGGTAGAACTCATCGTTGAATGCCTTCAGGTCGACGTTCGCGGCGTCCATGTTGCGGTAAAACGCGGCTCGCGGCTCGCGGCACTGATAGCCCGCCGTGACGGCCACGGATCGGATGCCGCGCTCCCTACACGCCTGCGCCACATCGATCGCATACTCGTGAAAGATCACCGGATCGTTGTACGTGAACGCCACGCTCCGGCACCCGAGTCGCGACGCGGCGCGAGCGATGGTCTCGGGCGCAGCCGCATCCGCCAAGGTATCCATCTCGCGTGACTTTGAGATGTCCCAATTCTGGCAGAACTTGCAACCCAGGTTGCACCCGGCGGTGCCAAACGACAGGACCGGGGTACCCGGCAGGAAGTGGTTGAGCGGCTTCTTTTCGATCGGATCGACGCAGTAACCGCTCGAGCGCCCGTAGGTCGTGAGGACGATCCGCCCACCTTCGTTGGCGCGTACAAAACAGAACCCACGCTGACCATTCCGCAGACGACAAAAACGCGGGCACAGATCGCACTGGACTCCGCCGTCATCGTCAACGTGCCAGTGGTTGGTCTCCGCTGTAGATCTCATCGCCGCTCGTCCAATCGTCGAAGCCCCAACTCGCGTGCGATCTCCTTCGCCGCCAGAAGCTCTTCCGACCTCAGTTGCCGATTGAGCTCGGGGTACTTGTCACCACTCACCGCCCCCGCCGGGCGGTATTGATCCATCAGGTTCACATACGTCTCCGGGCCCAGCCGCGAGGCGACCCATTCCAGGATCGCGTGGGTTTCGTCGAGCTCGCCGGGCATCACCAAATGCCGCAGCAGAAGCCCCCGTTTGGCGACCCCGTCCGCATTCACAATCAGCTCGCCGACTTGTCGATGCATCTCCTCGATCGCCGCCCGTGCCGCCTCCGGATAATCGCTTGCCTTGAGATACTTCTGACTCTTGTCGCGACTCCAGTACTTGAAGTCCGGCATGTAGATGTCGACGACGCCGTCCATTAGGGCGATGCTCTCGAGCGCGTCGTAAGCACTTGTATTGTAAACAATCGGAAGTGCTAATCCCATACTGATCGCCTCCGCAACCGACTCGAGCACTTGTGGCACAACATGCTCCGGCGTTACGAAGTTGATGTTGTGACATCCGCGCGCCTGGAGCTCGAGCATCATGCTCGCGATCTCGCGCGGCGTCGATCCAGGTGGCGCGTGCTTGGGTTTTATCGCCTGGCTGATGTCCCAGTTCTGGCAGAAGACGCACCGCAGATTGCAGTGCGAGAAGAAGATCGTACCCGACCCGTTCCAACCCCTGAG
>JBFGIA010000012.1:0-33439 GCA_041577935.1 Gemmatimonadota bacterium
GCCGATGTCAATGATCTGGCAATCGAGCGGTGAGAGGCGCCGCGTCCCGACCAGGAATTGCGCCACATCCTCGATCGGTCGCTGGGTCGCCGAGAGGCCGATGCGAACCGGCGGTCGGCCCGCCGGTTTGGCTACTAGATCGTCTTTCTCGATGTAATGACGCTTGCCGTTTTGTTGATAGACGTCACCGACCGATCCGTGAGTGACCAACGACTCCAGACGCTCGAGCGTCAGCGCCAAGTGCGAGCCGCGCTTGTCGTCGGCGACGGCGTGGATCTCGTCGACGATCACTGTGCGCACGGTCTGGAGCATCTGCCGTCCGCGGTATGTCGTCAGCAGGATGAACAGCGACTCCGGTGTGGTTACGAACAGGTGCGGCGGGCTTTTGAGGTGCGCTTGGCGTTCCGATGGGGGCGTATCGCCGGTCCGCACGGCGGTCTGGATGTCGACATCGGGGAGGGCCATCCGCTCGAGTTCGGCCCGGATCCCTGCGAGCGGTTCGGCCAGGTTCTTCTCGATGTCGTTGCTGAGCGCTTTGAGCGGCGACACGTAGACAACGCGCGTCTCGTTCGGCAGCACGCCTGATCCGCCGGCTGAAGGATCGAGCCCCAACCGGATGAGCTCGTCGATCGCCGATAGGAATGCGGCCAGCGTCTTGCCCGAGCCGGTCGGTGCGGCGATCAGCGTGTGGCGACCGGACCGGATCGCCGGCCACCCCCGTTGCTGCGGAATCGACGGTCCGTTAGGGAATCGGTGCCCGAACCAGGCGCGAACGGCGGGGTGAAAGGCTTCTAGGCTCACTGAGTGTGTTTTCCGGGCTCCAAGGTCCAAGCCTGCGGCTGCTTCTCGAAACCGAGCTTTGGATAGTAATCGATCGCCGCTGGTGCCGACAGCAGGATCAACTTGCACTGTGGACCGAGCCGACTTTGGGTCTCGTCGATCAGTCGCTTGCCGATGCCGCGTTTCTGGTAGCGTTCGTCGACCGCTAAGTCTGACAGGTAACAGCAGTAATGAAAGTCTGTCACCGAACGTGCGACGCCGACCAACGCGCCTTTCGCCCGCGCCGTCACGATCAGATCGGCGTGCTCGAGCATCCCGGCGATGCACGCCCGGTCGTCGATGGGTCGCCTCTCGGCCAGCGTCGAGGCCCTGAGCACACTGATGAAATCGTCCACGAGAAGATCGAGTTCGACCGCGTACTCGATCTCGACGTTCTTGGTATCGTTACTCACCGCTCCACCATTGCTGATAACCCTCGGGAGGCGTGTACGGCCAATCGGGTTCGAAGTGATTCCATATCGTTCGCGAGATATCGCGCAGGAGCGCAAAGCCGGCGTTGTCGTAGTCCCAGCCGGGATCAGCCTGGTTCTTGGTTATCACGCACAGGACGTATGGACCACTGGGTGCGTTGATGATCGCGACCTCGGACCGCGATCGGTCGATCGCGCCTTGCTTGGATGCGGTCTGCACGGTCGGCGGTATCGCCCCGACCGATTCGCCGCGAAACCAGGTCCCACTCAACGCGCGGTACATCTCCTCGCTCGCCGACTCGTTTACTGCGCGGCGATCGTAAATCATTACCATGAGCTCGGCCATCTCCCGCGGTGTTGTCTGGCCCCAACCGTACTCCTCGTACTGCGCTTCGCGGCCAGGGGTACGTGAGTTGACGCGTGTCTGCTGGAACCCTCGGGACTCCAGCCAATCGTTGATCGCCATTCCCGTTCCCGCCAGCTCCTGCAACCACAAGCTGGCGGTGTTGTCGCTCAGCGAGAGCATGAGGTGAACCAGGCGGCTCACGGTGATCGTTTCGCCATCACGGAACGAAGCCAGAACATCGTGGCCTGGATACTCGCGCGACGCGTCGTAGATGAGCTCGTCGTTGTAATCGATATCGCCGTGCTCGATAGCGGCAAACGTGGCTACGAGGATCGGGACCTTGATCAGGCTGGCAGTGGGAAACAGCTGATCTGCGTGGATGGCGATCTCCTCACCGGACATTAATCGGCGCATGTAAACTCCGACATCGCCATCAAAGTCGCGAGTGAGATTCGAAAGTTCGATCACGGTCTGATTGATTAGTGCTTGCCTTCGACTCGCGCTTCGTAGAGATCCGTCAACCGCCGTGTCATATCACCAAGCCCTCCGGAGCCGATCGTCCGACCATCCACCGATCGAACCGGGGTCAACCCGCCAAAGGTGCCGGTCACGAAGGACTCATCAGCGTCGTAGACCTCTAACAGAGTAAAATCCTTCTCGAAGACGGGGATCTCGTGCTCCCGGCAGATGTCGATGACCTGCGCGCGCGTGACCCCGTTTAGACAGTGCTGACCTGTCGAAGTCCACACTTCGCCCCGGCGCACGATGAAGAAATTTGTCGCGTTGCACGTGCTCACGAACCCATTGGGATCGAGCATCAAGGCTTCGTCTGCACCGGCGGCGATCGCCTGAATCATGGCCAGTATGCAGTTGAGCTTGCTGTGCGAGTTGATCTTGGGGTCCTGAACGTCCGGACGGCCACGCCGCACATGGCACGTGTAGAGCTCGATGCCCGCGTCCCGGGCCGCGGGATCAACGCGTTTGTGCTCGGCGATGATCACGATCGTAGGACCGCCTTCGTTGTATCGCGGGTCTTGTGACGGAGTCTTTTTGACACCGCGTGTGATCATTAGACGTACGTGAACACCCGAGTCCATGTCGTTGGCTCGAATGGTTTCTTCGAGCGCCGCGGCCAGCTCATCTCGCGACTTGGAGATGTCGAGGGCGATCGCCTTGGCACCCTGAAACAGTCGGTCCAGGTGCGCGTCCAAGAAGACGAAGCGGCCATTGTGCAATCGGATCCCCTCCCACACGCCATCCCCCAGACAGAACCCGGCATCGAACACCGAAACCTTCGCCTTGCGCCGCGGAACGAGATCTCCGTTGACGTACACGAGTACGCTTTCGTTGCGCGGATCCTCGAGAAAGTCATGCGTGCCCTTGATCATGATTGTCCTCCACGCCAGCGGCGCTCACTGGTCGTAACGATCGACGCGACGACGGCGTCGCCGGTCACGTTGGTGGTCGTTCGCAGCATGTCCAAAAGTCGATCGACGCTTAGGACGAGAGCCACCCCCGCCGTGGGTGCACCGATGGCGGCGAGGATCGAAATCAGGAACACGATGCCGATGCTCGGCACCGCAACCGCGCCAATAGAACCGAGCACCGCCATCAACAGAATCGTGGCTTGATCTGAGAGCGCGACCGCCGTGCCGGTCGCCTGGGCGATGAATAGCGCCGCGACGACGAGGAACATCGCCGTACCGTCCATGTTTATCGTTGCGCCGAGTGGCACGACGAACGAGTTCACCTCATCGGTGACCTCCAGTTCCTCCTTACACACCTCCAGTGTTACCGGCAGTGTCGCGGCGCTCGAACTGGTAGAGAAAGCGACCAGCTGGGCCGGTGCGATGGCGGAGAAGAAACGGCCCGGCTTGAGATCGCTGAACCAGCGCAGCAGCAATGGATAGACGCCAAACGTGTGGAGAACCAGGCCGCCGACCAGCGTCAGCGCGTAAACACCCAGGGCAGCGAGCAGCGTCCACAGCGCGCCCGGCGTGCGGCTGGGGATCGCCACGACGGTGTCGGCCACCAGCGCGAACACGCCGAGCGGGGCGATCACCATCACCAGGTGCACGAGCTGGATGATGACCTCGAAGGCCGCTCGACACAAGGTCAGAAGCGGATCCGCGAGCTCCTTTGGCACCCGAATCAGCGCCACGCCCAACAGCAGGGAAACGAACACGATCTGCAGCAGGTTTCGGTTCTCCGACGCCGCTGCCACCAGGTTCTCCGGCACGAGTTGGACCAACGGGGCGAGCGGGCCGCCCTGGCCCACGCTCTGTGCCGTCGTCGCGCTGGTCGCTACATCCTCTCGGTACGTCGCTTCAAGCGTGGCCTGCAACTCAGGCGAAAGGTTGGCGCCTGGTTGGACGACGTTTACCGCGATCAGCCCGATCACAGCGGCGATAACGGTCGTGACGACAAAGAGCAGCAGAGTCCGCCCGCCAATCCGGGAGAGCTCCTTGAGGTCGGACAGCGAAGCGATGCCGGTGACCATCGAGAATACGACGAGCGGCACCGCGATCAGCTTTAGCGAGTTGAGAAACAGCACACCCCAGGGCGAGACCCAGTTCGACGTGAACCCCTGCCAGTCCCATTTCGCCCCGAGGATGCCGTAGATCAGCCCGAGCGCGATCCCAGCCATGATCTGCCAGTGGAGTTTGCGATACCACGGACGACCACCGCTCACGAGAGATCGCTCGCCACGGCTATCGTTTGCTTGTCGTGTTTCTGCGTAACCCGCGCCCGGGGCGGGCGCCGGTCGGTTCGCCGTTTCGCAACACCGGAACGCCGTTCACGATCACGTGATGCACGCCGACGGCCAGCTGTTTCGGGTTCTCGAAGGTCGCACGATCGCAGACGGTGTTGGGATCGAAGATCGCGATGTCGGCATAGCTTTTCTGAACGAGCGTCCCCCGAGCGTCGATGCCGGCGCGGGAGGCGGACAAACCTGTCATCTTGTGGACCGCCTCCTCGAGCGGAAACAAGCTTTGTTCTCGGGAGTAGCGGCACAAGACGCGCGGGAACGAACCGAACGCGCGCGGATGCGGGGTGTCGTCCGACAGCGGCCCATCGAATGCGCGCACGCCGGCATCACCGCCGATCATCGTCCACGGTTGCCTGAGCGCTTCGATGAGATCGGCTTCGTCCATCGTGAAGTAGATCGCGCCCGTGCGGAGCTCGTCTTCGAGCAACAAATCGATCAACGCTTCGACCGGAGATTGGCCGCGTTGCTCGGCCACGGCGTCGAGCCGCATCCCTTCGTAGTGGACCAGCGATTCGTTCGCGATGTCCGAGATCAACACGCCGTTGGGACCGCCGGCGCTGGTCGCGAGCTCGGGTTCACCGCTTGGAGTGGTACCGCTCAGGAACGTTTCCACGCTATCCCGGAATGCGGGGTTTCTAAGCCGTTCCAGCGTTTCCGATGAGGTTCCCGCCTCGGCCCAATCCGGTAGGATGTTGGCGAGCCCGGTGCTGGATGCGGTGTACGGGTAGACGTTAGCCATCACGTCGACGCCGCGATCTCGGGCGGCCTGAATCTTCTCGACCGCCCCCTTCATCTTGCCCCAGTTCGAACGGCCACTGGCTTTCAAGTGATGGATCAACACCGGCGCGCCACTCTGCTCACCGATCTCGATCGCCTCATCGATCGCCGCCAGAAGCCAGTTACCCTCGTTCCGCATGTGGGTGGCGTAGAAGCCTCCGTGCTCGGCGGCGACGCGACTCAGCTCGGTGATCTCTTCGGTCGATGCAAACCTGCCCGGGGCGTACGACAGACCGCTCGATAGACCAAACGCGCCTTGCTCCATGGCCGCCGCGAGCGCGGCCTTCATCTCGACCATCTCGGCTGGCTGGGCGGGTCGTTCCTCGGCTCCGACACCGTGCAATCGAAGCGACGACAGCCCGACCCAGGTGCCGACATTGATCGCCGTGCCGCGGCTCTCGAGTTCCGCGAAATACCCGTCGAGATCATCCCACGTGTACTCGACGCCCCACGGGGCGTACTCGCGCTCACGCTCGGCGCGCGGACGCTCGCTGGTCGGCACGACGCTCGTCACCTCCCCGGTGATCTCGCTGGTAACGCCCTGATAGATCTTGGAGATCGCCCGGCCGTCGGCCAACAATCGAAACTCGCTGTGACCGAGCATGTCGATAAATCCCGGTGCGACGATGAGTCCCGTGGCGTCGATCGTATCGCGCGCGGCGCTGCCATTCAGATCACCGATCGACGCGATCTGGTCACCGAGTATCGCCACATCAGCGCGGGAGCGGGGTCCGCCCGTACCGTCGATCACATGCCCCCCGAGGATCAGGAGATCGTAGGTCGGTGTGGCCTCTTGCGCGCTGACGGGTGAGAGTCCGATGCACGTCATGGTGCACACGGCAGCGATCGCGACCACTACCTGCCGAACGGTTTTGATGCTGGAAGCGCTCATCCTAGTGCCACGTCCAAGACCATCATGACGGAAAAGCCGATCATCGTCGCCGTTGTCGCGATGTCGGCGTGTCCGCTCAACTGGGATTCCGGGATCAGTTCCTCGACCACAACATAGATCATCGCGCCAGCTGCGAAAGCGAGTGCGTAAGGCAAGAGCGCACCGATAAACAACACCGCCGCCGCACCGACAACAGCTGCTGCAGGCTCGACGATCGCGGACAGCTGTCCGTACCAGAACGCCTTGGGTGCCGAGACACCCTCCCGGCGCAGTGGCATCGCTACGGCGATCCCCTCGGGGAAGTTCTGTATCGCGATGCCGATCGCCAACGCGACCGCAGCTCCGAGCGTGGCGGCGCCGGCGAACTCGAGACCCGAGGCCGCGGCGCCAAACGCGACGCCGACCGCCAGACCCTCGGGGATGTTGTGCAACGTGATCGCCATCACCAGGAGCGTCGCCCGATGCCAGGCGGTGGGCGCGCCTTCGGCTTGGTCGGGCCGCAGACCGGGATGGAGATGAGGCAGATACTGGTCCGCGACGCGCAGGAACGCGCCGCCGGCCAGAAACCCGATCAGCGCCGGCCCCCACCCGGGTCCGCCGCCGGCGGTCGCCATCTCGATCGACGGCATGAGCAGTGACCAAAAGCTGGCCGCGATCATGACTCCGGCGGCGAAGCCAAGCATGGCGTCGAGCAGGCGTTGCGGCATCCCGGTGGTCAGGAAAACGAGCGCTGCGCCGAGCGCGGTAACGAGCCACGTCACCCCGCCGGCCAGGAGCGCCTGTCGAATGGGGTCGAGGTCGACGAACCAGTCGATCACGGGGTCAAATCTAGCGTCCACAGGAGAGCCTGCCTTGACGATCGGCCCGCGGGGACCGACTCTAGATCGCCATGAGGCGCGTTCTCGTAATCGCGTTGTCGATTCTGGCGGCCATATCGATCGTCGTTGTCGTCGGAGTGCTGTTCCTGCGGCCGCTCATGACGACCCAAGTCGACGCCGACTTCAAGCGCCCCGGGATTCTGGCGATCGAGCTCGACGGACTCGTGGTCGAGCGCGCCCCGCCGGACCTCTTCCGGGCCGAGTTCGAAGGCGCCAAGGTCGAGCTGATCGACTTGGTCCTGGCACTCGATCGGGCCGCCGACGACGAACGCATCGCGGGTGTCTTTTTGCGCGTCGGGGCGCCTGGATACGGTTGGGCCAAGGCCGAGGAGATCCGATCTCGTCTGGCTCGCTTTCGCGAGTCGGGCAAGTTCGTGTACGCGTTCACGACGGCCACCGACGAACTCGGGTACTACGTCGCGCTGGCCGCGGATTCGATCTACTTGCTTCCCGACGCCGGGATGGCGCTCAACGGGTTCCGCTTCCAAGCCCCGTTTATTCGACCCATGCTCGGCAAGCTCGGACTCGATCCCCAGGTCGAGGCGATCGGCGCTTACAAGACCGCGGCTGACATGTTCCGGCGCGAGTCGATGAGCGACGAACACCGCGAGGTCGCGGAGTCGATTCTCGCCGAGCGTTACGACCGTTTTGTCGACACCGTAGTAGAGACACGTGGGGTTGACCGTCAGCGCTTCGTCAACGCGATGGACGGAGGCGTGTACCTGGCGCGCGACTTGAGCGCACTTGGGTTGATCGATGGGGAGCGATACGAGGCCGACGTGCGCAAGATGGCACTAGCTCGGGCAACGGGCGTCAGTTCGGTGGATGCGAACACACGGATCGAGAAACACTTCGTTGGTCTCGACGAGTACATGGTGACGCTGCCGGGACCGCGGGGGCGCGTTGCCGGGACGATCGGGCTTGTGTACGCGGTCGGTGCGATCACCAGTGGTGAGAGTGAGTTCGACCCGGTGTTTGGCCGCACGATGGGTGCTGAGTCGACGATCGAAATGCTGCGTGATGTGTCTCGCGACAAGGACCTCGATGCGGTCGTGATACGGGTCGATAGCCCCGGCGGTGACGCGCTGGCGTCGGAGGAGATCTGGGCCGCAATCGAGGATCTGAACGAGCGGGTCCCGATCATCGTATCGATGAGCGATGTGGCGGGCTCGGGCGGCTATCTGATCTCGGCCGGTGCGGACGAGATCGTCGCCGAGCCGTCGACGATCACCGGGTCGATCGGGGTCTTCGGGGTGTTGTTCAACGCCGAACAAACGTGGGAGAAGCTCGGTATCGGGTGGGAGACGGTACGCACCAACCCTGGCGCCGAGTTTCCGACCTCGACGCGGAGCTTGACCGAAGCCGAACGCCAGACATTTCGCACGTTGATCGAAGACGTCTATCGCAGCTTCGTGCAACGGGTCGCCAACGGTCGAGAGCTGTCGGTGCAGGAGGTCGACGCTGTAGCCCAGGGTCGAGTGTGGACCGGTACCCAAGCTGAAGAACGAGGTCTCGTCGATCGTGTCGGTGGCCTGGAGACGGCGCTCGTGGCGGCCAAGGAAGCGGCCGGGATGGAGCCCGATGCGACGGTGAGACTCCACATCTACCCGGCCAAACAACGTTTCCTCGATCGGGTGCGGGAACTCCTCTTGTTGCGCAGCGTCAGTCGTGGCCGCGCGGTGTCCAGCCTCGAGCCGATGGTGGCGCAATGGGCGCGGGATGAGCTGGGCGGCGCGCTGACCGGTTTGGGAGCGGTGTTGCGAGAGGGCCCGCGCCGACCGCTGGCGGTCATGCCGTACGTCCCCGAAACCCGCTAGCTCGAGCCTTGGGCAACGGGTCGCTCGAGCTCTCGCCCGAGGCGATGCGGTCGCTCGGGTATCGGGTCGTCGATCTGCTGGTCGAGCACACCACTACGCTGAGAGATCAACACGCCGGTCGCACAACCGATCGAGCGACGCTCGAGGAGCTGCTCAGGGAGCCGCCCCCGGAAGAAGGTCGCGACCCCGAGGCCGTACTCGAGCGACTCGAGCGCGATGTCCTTTTCCACATGGGCCGGGTCCACCATCCGCGGTTTTTCGCGTTTGTTCCAAGTCCGAGCAACTTCGTGGGCGTGCTCGGCGATGCGCTCGCCGCTGGCCACAACGTCTTCGCCGGCACGTGGATCGAGTCGTCAGGACCGGCGACGCTCGAGCTGGTGACGATCGATTGGTTGCGTGAGCTGTGTGGCATGGGATCGTCGGCCGGTGGGTTGTTTGTGAGCGGCGGCTCGATGGCCAGCTTGACCGCGCTGGCGGTGGCACGACACGAACGATTGGACGACGACTTCCGCGGCGCCGTTGCCTACGGTTCCGATCAAACGCATACCGCGATCGATCGCGCGCTCAAGGTCCTGGGCTTTGGGTTCGAGCAGTTCCGCCGGCTGCCATCGGATGACGATTATCGATTGGATTTGGCGACGCTGGATGAAGCGATCGCCGCCGATCGCGCGGCCGGGCGGAAACCGTTTTGCGTGATCGCGAACGGGGGCACAACCAACACCGGCGCGGTCGACCCGCTCGGACGGTTGGCCGACTTCTGTGCCGACGAGCATCTGTGGCTGCACGTTGATGCCGCTTACGGGGGGGCCGCCGTTCTTACCGATCGCGGACGAGCGGCGTTGGCCGGCCTCGGGCGTGCCGACTCGCTCGCGCTCGACCCGCACAAGTGGCTATTTCAGCCGTACGAGATCGGTTGTGTGCTGGTCCAAGAGCCGCGCTCTTTGGCGCGCACGTTCACCGTTCGCGCCGACTACCTGCGCGACGTCGAGGGCGAGACCGAAGAGATCAACTTCGCCGATTACGGAGTCCAGCTGACGCGCAGTTTTCGCGCGCTCAAGCTGTGGCTGTCGATCCAGGTGTACGGCCTGGCCGCGTTCCGAGAGGCGGTCGAAAAAGGGTTCGACTTCGCGGAGCACGCCGAGGCGGTGCTTCGCGGGTCTTCAGTTTGGGAGGTCGTGACGCCGGCCCAGCTCGGGGTCGTCACGTTTCGCTACGCCCCCGAAGGACTGCCCGACTCCGAAGTCGACCGGATTAGCGGCGCACTCGTCAAAGCGAGCATCGATGATGGTTTCACGATGGTGAGCTCGACGACACTCGACGGGCGGATCGTGTTGCGCTTCTGTCCGATCAATCCGCGCACCACGACCGACGACATCGACGCGTCGATCGCGCGATTGGAAACTTTAGCTGCTGGGTTGGTAGAGACGAGCGCGGGGCGCGAGCGGTGAAGGCGATTTGGCTCGAGGACGGCGCTCTCTCGGTGCGCGACGTACCGGTCCCGGAGCCGCCGACCGACGAAGCGTTCGTCAAAGTCCAACGCGCGGGGATCTGCAACACCGACTTGGAGCTCGTTCGCGGCTACTACCCGTTTACCGGCGTGCTCGGGCACGAGTTCGTCGGCGTGGTCGAAGCCGGACCCAGCCAGCTCATGGGACGACGTGTGGTCGGCGAGATCAACGCCGTGTGCGGCGAGTGCCGTGCGTGCCGGGAAGACCGCAGAAACCACTGTGAGAATCGGACAGTGCTCGGCATCGTCGGCCGCGACGGCGCATTCGCCGAGTACCTGGCGCTGCCGATCGACAATCTGCATCTCGTGCCCGAGAACGTCTCCGATGATGAAGCCACGTTCACCGAGCCATTGGCGGCGGCGCTGGAGATTCAAGAACAAATCGACGTTACTGCTACCGATCGTGTGCTGGTCGTCGGCGACGGTAAACTCGGTCAGCTGATTGCGCGTGCGCTGGCGCTGACGGAGTGTGACCTAACGGTCCTCGGCCGTCACGACGAGAAACTGGAGTTGCTCGCATTGCATGGGAACACGATCAGCGACGCAAGTTCGATTCAGCCAGCGGCGTTTGACATCGCCGTCGAGTGTACCGGCAACGCCGACGGGTTTGCAGCGGCGCGGCGCGCTCTCCGGCCGCGGGGCACGCTGGTCCTAAAGAGCACCTACGCCAGCGATCTGACCTTTGATGCTTCGGCCTTGGTCGTCGACGAAATCACGTTGGTAGGATCGCGCTGCGGCCCCTTCGCTCCGGCGCTGGAGCTATTGGCCAGCGGAACGATCGATGTCACACCGCTCATTCACGCCCGGTACGCGCTCGAGGACGGGATCGACGCATTTGAGCACGCCGTCAAGCCGGGTGTGCTGAAGGTGTTGCTCGAGATCGAGTAGGCGGTACCGCGATCTGGAGATCGGGCATCCGCTTCCAGAACCAGACGGCCGCAGCTGAGTAACCGAGCGCGAGGCCCAGGCCGAACTCGCCGGCAAAGAACGTCGTCTTCCCCGCATCGACGGTGAAGTGATCGAAGATCCCCTGGATAGCGAGGTTGTGACTGGCGTGAAATGTCGCCGCCGTCCAAAGGCTACCGGACGCCATTCGAATGCACGCCATGATCACCGACGCGCCGATCGCCATGATCGAGAAGAACATGACCGACTTCAACCGGCTGCCGCTGTAGTAATCCAGGAACAGCAGGCCGGGCAGATGGTAGGCGGCCCAGATCGCGCCGCTGAGCACGGCCGCCTTTCGGAGCGACATCATCTCGGCGAGATGAGGAACGAGGAAGCCTCTCCAGCCGATCTCTTCTCCGAGAGCGAACACCATTCTGAGTAGCAGCCCGACCGTCAGCATGATCGGGAACGCTACTTCGAGCGGAGGATTCTCGATCCCCACCATGCCGCTTGTGTTGGTGCCGAACGGCATGATGACCTCGAACTTCCCGAGGCCTGATATCCAGATCGCCGAATACGTCACCAGCCCGATGAGCAGCGGTAGCACGTAGCTGAGCAGCAGGTACGTAGGCTTCCCGAGCTTCCAGCCAAGGCCCCGCACGTTTCGTTGGAAGAAAAGACAGGTGAGAATCGCCGCGATCCCCGGCGACCACATGATACCGAGTACGTGACCAGGGTTCGCTCGCGCCGTCTCGCCAGAGAGGATGAGAAGACCGGCGAAGAACCACGTAAGACCGAACACGAGTACCAAAAAGGTTACGAGCTTACGTAGTGTTCGTTCCTTACACTCCATGCCGCCATCCTTCTTCTATCCAATCCTACGATCGGATCGATAAAGGGTTTCGCTAGCGATGGTCGTGTAAGAGTGCGTGTTGCGGGGGTACGTACGGCGTCAGCCGCGCTGGAGCCCGCGCAATCGCGCGATCGCCTGGCGTGCCTCGGCGATCAAGGGCTGAAGCAGGGGGTCGGCATCTTCCCACGCCAGCGTGACCCAGCCGTAGGCCTCCAAGGCTCGGTCTCGGTCGCCGATCTGTTCGTACAGCTTGCCCAACGGAATCCCCATCCAGGGGCTGGGTCCGAAAACCAGCCCGTGACGAATCGCCTCTTCCGGACGGCCCATTCTTTCCAAAAGCTCCATGATCCAACCGAAGAGAAATGGCGGCGGGCCCTCGCGGAACACTTCATTTAGAAGCCGCAGCGCCTCGTCGTCGCGGCCCTCCAACATGGCGCGGCGGCCCTGGAGCATCATAATGCCGATCTCGATCCCGTGTGCCTGGGCCGAATCGCCTTCGGCGTAAAAACGATCGACGAATTCCTCGGCCAACAATCTTATGGAGTCGGCTTCCTGTTCACGCCCCTCTTCGATCGCCATCAACGCGGCGACCGCCCACTTTGTACTTGGGAGACTGTCCGCCGGTCCGAGTTCGGAGGCAGTCATCAATGTGGGGAGCTCTTCTCCAATGCCACCGTAGTAGAGAGCCAACAAAAAGTGGTAGTAGTCATCATTAGCGGGTCTTTCCGCCAGAGCGCGGAGCCCGTCTTCGAGCCGTCCCTCATTAATCATGATGAACGGTAGGAAGTTCGCATACAGGTCCTGCGCTTCCGGTCGATCGACCAGTCGCAGCATGGCCTCGGTGCGCACCCTCGACCCCCGCGGGTGCTGGAGCAAGTTGCCTACTCGGGTCAGTACGAATGTGGAGAGCGTGTCGAGGATGGACGGTTGGGCGCGGCTGAGCGAGTCGCCAAACAGGAGCTTGTAGGCGGTCTCGTAGGCGACGTCGTACTCGGTGCCGGCAGCGTAGTGTTCGTATTGCTCGATCAGCCGCGTTGCCGCGGTGCTGTCGGCGTATCGAAACGCATTGTCGAGCGGGTGGATGTACGCTGGCGTGTAGGACGGATCGAGCTCGGTTGCCCGGGTGAACGCACCGTCCTGATCCTCGCGCGTGGCGATCGTCTGAGCCGGTCGGTGGAAGTAGACCTCGCCGAGAAGGAACCAAGCCTCGGGATCGTCTGGATACCGCTGCGTGGCCGCCAGCGCGAGCTCGCTGGAGTCGAGCCGATGGTCGTCGTAGTACGCCTGGCTGACCTCGAGCAGATTGCGGTCCCGCTGCGGCAGGCGGTCAGCGTGCCTGGCCGCTTCGTCCAATGTCTCCTGAGTTCTCCCGCCACCGAGCGTCTCTAGCCAGCCGAGCGCACTGCTCAGCCGGTAGTACGCCAGCGCGAACGTCGAATCGGCTTCGATCGCTTCTTCGTACGCCGGGATCGCCTCGCGGAAGCTCGACGACCGCAGCAGGGTCTCACCCTCTAGGTACGACTTGAGCGCTGTCACCGATTGTGTCGTGATGCCGGCCAGGTCGACAGTCGGCAGTTCATCGTCGCCCTCTTCGAGGACCAAGCCAAGGGTTTGGATCGACAACTGGTCGACGAGTGCGAATATCGAGTCTGGGGCGCCTTCGACTTGTCTTTGGCCAAGGTTGGTCCCGCTCTCCAGATCGTAGAGGTCGGCCACGACCCGCATGTTGTCACCGCTCGAGACGATGCTGCCGACCAACGCGTAGCGCGCCCCGCTCGACTGGGCGATTTGTAGTGCCGTCGCCAGGTCGGCCGTCTCGTCAGCTGGCACAAACTGACGCCATCGGGCCAACACGGTGCGGCTGTTGATCGCCCGCAGACCGCCGGCGCCATCGAGGTTCGTCGACAGCAGGTCGACCATCCCCTCGCGCCACCGGTTTAGCTCCGGATCGTTGACGGCGAACGGCAGGATCGCGATCCCCGGTCCGGCGCTTTCGGCTACGGCTAGATCTGGGCTGAGCGTTGGGCCGCCGTCGCGGATGATACCGTAGGTGATGGCGATCACAGCGATAGCCATCACCATCCCCACGACCCCTGCCCGCTGGCGAAGAACGAACGGCCACCGCTCTCGCCAGGTCGGCATGTGATCCGGCGCGTCTTCCGGTAAAGCGACAACCTGGAACAAATGCCACTCGCCCGGCACGCCCTTGAGCTCGTGTGCTCCCTTGTCCTCGAAGCCGTACCCCGCGCCTTCGACCGCGTCGCGAACGGACTGCGACACGAATACCTCGTTGGCGCTCGCCTTGGCCGCTACCCGGGCGCCGATGTGGACGCCGATTCCACCCATCGATCGGCCGCTCCCTTCGACCTGCCCGGTGTGCAGACCGGCGCGCGTCTCGAGACCGAGCTCTCGCACCGCATCGCGAACCGCTCGCGCGCACAAGATCGCTCGCTCGGGATCGTCAAAGGCCGCCACAAATCCATCTCCCGCGGTATTGATCTCACGGCCCAGATGACGACGCAATTGGGTTCGAACGGCCGCATCGTGTCGACGCAGCAGGCTGCGCCACTGTCGATCACCGAGCTCCGCGGCGCGTTCGGTAGACCGAACGATGTCGGTGAATAGGATCGTCTTGAGCGAGCGGTCGTGGCTCATGGCCAGTTGTGTCTAAGGCTCGGGGCTTATTGGATCGCCGACTTGTATCGTGCCGCTGTCCAAGATCTCCGCGCGCAGACCCCCGCGGTGGACGAGGCCCGCGCGCACACCGGGGCGGGTCAACTTCTCGAGGTAACCGCACGGCTCGCACAACTCGATACCGCGCATCACCGCGTCCCCGACTCGGAACGCTTGTCCGACGAGATGATTGAGTGCAATGCCGCGGGTGGTGATGTTGCGACGCGACTCCCCGGGTCCGATCTCAACGTCGTAATCGCGCGCGAGCGCCTCGATCGCCTCGGCCTCGATCAAGGTTGCGGCGCGCTTGCCGCCCGCCTGTCCGGGCTTGATACCGTTGCCCGTCGCATAGCGATCCGTTTCGAGGCCCTGGCCGGCGACCGCCTTCACGCTATCGACGGCCGTCGGGGATTCCCCCGCAGACGTCACGATATGAATGGCCTCGATGCGCCCTTCACTCATCCTCCTACGATACTCACGACGGGACACCGAAAACAGGGTGTCGCTGCGCAGCGAGGTCGGTATCTTGGTGCCGGGTTTTTTTCCAGGAGGCACATGAAGTTCGGAGTTCCCAAAGAGACGCGGGCCGGCGAGCGCCGTGTAGCCGCAGTCCCGGAGACGGTGCGCAAGTTGTCCGAACGCGGCGCCCAGTTCGTGATCGAATCGGGCGCGGGCCTGGCTGCTTCCGTACCCGATCAGGCGTACGCCGATGCGGGTGCGACAATCGTCACCGATAACACGCTGTGGGAGGCGGATGTCGTGCTCAAGGTCCGCCCGCCGACGCCCGAGGAGATCGGTCGGATGCGGTCGGGCGCGATCGTGGTTTCGTTTCTGACTGCCGAAGCGACCCCGGAGATCGTTCAGGCGCTGGCCAACCAGAAGGTCACGGCGCTCGCCATGGAGGCGATCCCGCGCATAGCGCGAGCGCAGAAGATGGACGCCCTATCGGCGATGGCGAACATCGCCGGTTACAAGGCGGTGCTCGAAGCGGCCAACGATTTTGGCCGTTACTTCCCGCTGCTAATGACGGCGGCCGGTACGGTGACGCCGGCGCACGTTCTCGTTATCGGCGCTGGTGTAGCCGGGCTGTCGGCGATCGCGACCGCGCACCGCTTGGGAGCCGTGGTGCGGGCCTTCGATCCTCGACCACCCGTACGTGAGCAGGTGGAGTCACTGGGTGCGAAGTTCATCGAGCTCGACTTGGAAGCGATCGAAGAAACGGAGGGCGGATACGCGGGCATGCAATCGGACGCGTTTCTCGAGCGCGAGCGTGAGTTGTTGGCGAGTCACGTGGCCGACGTCGATGTCATCATTACCACGGCCGTCATCCCTGGGCAAGATGCCCCGGTGCTCATCACCGAAGAGATGGTCAAGTCGATGCGACCCGGGTCGGTGATCGTCGATCTGGCGGCCGAACGCGGCGGCAACTGCGCCTTGACCCGCGCCGACGAAGCGGTCGAGGCTCATGGCGTAAAGATCCTGGGTTACACCGATTTGCCTTCGAGGATGGCGGACCAGTCGAGCGCGCTCTACGCGCGGACGATGATGAATCTCTTACTCCAAGCTTGGGACGAAGACGGTCTAACGATCGACCTCACCGACGAGATCGTGGGCGCGGTAGCCGTCGTTCACGCTGGCACCGATCGACGCTCGTCGCCGACCGGCGCGGCCGAACCCGAAACCCGGGTCGAGAGCACGGCCGGAGCGGAGGCGTAATGCAGGAGTTTCTAAGCCACCTGACGGTGTTCGTCTTGGCCTGCTTTGTCGGTTGGCAAGTGATTTGGAAGGTCACGCCCGCGCTACACACGCCCTTGATGTCGGTTTCGAACGCGATCTCGGGCATCATTCTCGTGGGCGCGATGATCGCCGGTGGTGAGGCGCTGCTCGATCTCCCGGGCAAACTGGGAATGGTCGCGATCGCCTTCGCAGCGATCAACGTCGTTGGCGGGTTTTGGGTCACCCAGCGCATGCTGGGGATGTTCCGCAAGCGATGACGTCGCTCCCAGCCATTACGACCGTTGCCTACTTGGTGGCCTCGATCCTCTTCATCTTGGCCCTCAAGGGGTTGTCGTCACCGGCAACCGCGCGCAAAGGGAATCTGCTCGGCATCATAGGCATGTTTATCGCGGTCGGGATTACGCTCGCCCAACCGGAGGTTCAGGCGTACGGGAGGATCGCGCTTTTCGCCGCGATGGGTGGCATCGTCGGCGGAATCGTTGCGAAGAAAGTCCCGATGACGGCCATGCCCGAGACGGTCGGGCTGTTCAACTCGTTTGTCGGGTTGGCGGCCGCGCTGGTGAGCCTGGGCGCCTTCCACAAGGGCGGGCACACCGGTACGATCGGCTCGATCGAGATCTTCCTCGGCGTCGTGATCGGTATGGTCACGTGGACCGGCTCGGTGGTCGCCTTCTTGAAGCTCAACGGTCGGGTATCGGGTGCACCGATCACTTGGCCCGGTCGTCACGCGCTCAATGTGCTGATGGGGATCGCCGCGCTCGCCCTCGGAGCGTGGTTCGTCGTGACCCACGAAGCGATGCCGCTTTATCTGACAGTCGTCGTGGCCGGGCTGTTTGGCATCTTGTGGATCATCGCCATCGGTGGAGCCGATATGCCGGTCGTGATCTCGATCCTCAACAGCTACTCGGGATGGGCGTCGGTGGCGACCGGTTTCATCATCGGCAACGATCTGTTGATCATCACCGGCTCGCTGGTCGGAGCCAGTGGTTTCATCCTGTCGATCATCATGGGACGCGGGATGAATCGATCAATCTCGTCGGTCCTGATGGGCGGGTTTGGCGAGGGTGACTTGGAGGCCGGCGATGCGGCCAACATCCAAGCGCAGGCAGCCGCGAAGGGCGTCAACATCGGCGACGTCGAAGTCGCGGCCGAGCTCATGCGCGGTTCTCGCGAGATCATCATCATCCCGGGCTACGGGCTGGCGGTCGCTCAGGCCCAGCATCCGGTGCGCGAGCTGACCGAACGCCTCGAAGCGGAGGGCGTGCGCGTGCGGTTCGCGATCCATCCGGTGGCGGGTCGAATGCCGGGTCACATGAACGTGTTGCTGGCCGAAGCCAACATCCCCTACGACCAGGTCCTCGAGATGGACGCGATCAACAGCGATTTCCCGGAGACCGACGTGACGCTCGTGCTCGGCGCGAACGATATCGTCAACACTGATGCGCTTGATCTGCCCAGCTCACCGATCTACGGGATGCCGATCCTCGAAGCCTACAAGTCGCGCACGGTGATGGTCGTCAAGCGGAGCCTGAACCCAGGCTTCTCAGGGATCGACAACCCGCTCTTCTATCGCGAGAACACGATGATGGTGTTTGGCGATGCGCGGGAGATCGTCGACTCGATGGTTAAGGAATTGAAAGGCGCCGCAGTCGCCTAGAGTCGTCGCTTGATGCGTACCGCGCTGCTGTTTCTGGCGATACCGCTCGCGATCTCAGGAAACCTCGAACCAACGATCACTAAGCATCCCACGCTGGAATCGGTGGCCGTGCCCAGCGCGTACCGGATCGCGCCCGAAAGCCGCTTCGACGTAGTCACCGGTAAAGCCGGGCTCTTTGGCGCATTCGGGCACACACATCGGATCCGCGCGACGGAGTTCGACGGGACGATCGTCTACGATGTCGACAACGCTTTTGGGTCGAGCATCGAGCTCATTCTTCAGACCGCTGGACTGATCGTCGTGCCCGAAGGAGCCGACGAAAACGACGCGCCCAAGGTCGAGCGGGCGATGCGTGAATCTGTGTTGCCACCGGATCGGTATCCGACGATCGAGTTCAGTTCCCGGATCGTTACCGCGCTCGACGATGGCGTCCAAGTGGTTGGCGACTTGACGATCGCGGAACGGACACGCCCGGTCGCGGTCGACATCACGATCGCGCAGCGCGGTGACACGCTTACAGCGACCGGAACCTTCTCGGTCAAGCAGACCGATTTTGGCATCAAGCCTTACAGCGCTGCCGGTGGCACCATCAAAGTTGCCGACGAGGTCACCTTCGACTTCGAGGCGGTCGCGATTCGTGTCGTCGAAGCCGAATGACGCCTGAAACGTGGGGTCTGGCGCTCGCCGTTCTCGGGATCGCGATCCTGTACTCGACGGTTGGCCACGGCGGCGCTTCGGGTTACCTCGCCGTGATGGCACTGTTTGGCGTGGCGCCGCTAGTGATGCGGCCGACCGCACTGGCTCTAAACATCGTCGTCTCGTCGTTGGCGGTCTTCCATTTCGCGCGCGCGGGCTACTTCTCGTGGCGTCTCTTTCTTCCGTTCGCGCTGGCGTCGATCCCGGCGGCGGCGGTTGGCGGAGCGCTGGTGCTCGAGGACCCCGTTTATCGGTGGCTGGTGGGCGCAGTGTTGATGGTGGCCGCCTACCAGCTGGTCCGAACCGCCGCCCACGCACCAGAGCCGGGCGTCAAGCCGCCGGTCGTGGGGCTGGCTCTGCCGGTAGGTGCGGTGCTGGGGTTGCTGGCCGGGTTGACCGGTGTCGGAGGTGGGATCTTCCTGAGCCCGCTGCTGTTGGCTGTGGGTTGGGCGGGGGCCAAGGAAACCGCCACGGCGTCAGCGGCGTTCATCCTCGTCAACTCGATCGCCGGTCTGACAGCGCGCGTGATCGTAGCCGGCGGTCTCCCGGCGGGCTTGGGGCCGTTGGTGGTGGCTGCTGTGGTAGGGGGTACGATCGGATCGCGGCTCGGCAGCGGCCGGTTCCGGGGCCCGACGATCCGGCGGCTTCTGGCGGTGGTCCTGATGATCGCCGGCATCAAGTTCTTTCTGACCTAGCGTGTTGGCCCGTCGGTCTCTAGCGTCGGCACGGGGAGCGGAATGGAGCCGGCCCGGGATTCGTAGCTGATGACACAGGTCATAGCGTCGATATCAACGCGATAAGGAGGAGGGGTCATGCCGAAAGCGATATGGAACGGTGCGGTGATCGCCGAGAGCGAGGAGACCGTCATGGTAGAGGGGAATCACTACTTCCCCCCGGAGTCGGTCGTGCGCGATTACTTGCAGCAGAGCCAGACCCAGACGACATGCCCCTGGAAGGGGAAGGCGAGCTACTACCACGTCATGGTGAACGGTGAGCTCAACGCCGATGCCGCTTGGTACTATCCCGACCCGAAGTCAAAGGCCAGCCACATAAAAGACCACGTTGCGTTCTGGCACGGGGTGGAGGTCGAGTAGGCCGACCCCAGCGCGGTCAGAGATCCGCCGCGCACCGAAACCCGATCAGGATGTGCTTCGACGCCACTGGCCGTCCGTGGCGAAAGGCGCACCGACACGTTCCTGGCGCGTCATCCCAGGCGCACCCCTTGAGCACCGGGTCGCCGTTGGGCATCGACGCGTCCGTCCACTCGAAAACGTTGCCTGTTAGATCGAGCACGCCGATCGGAGTCGCGCCTTCGGGGTGATCGCTGACTGAGGCGGTGCCGGTCGTGTCGGCCTGGATTCGGCCGTCGGCCCACTGGTCTCCCCACGGGAACACGCGCGAGGCGGTACCGCGACAGGCGGCCTCCCACTCCGTGTCGGTCGGCAACCGCACGCGGTAACCGGTGCGCTCACCACGCCAGGCGCAAAACGCTTCACTATCGAGACGATCGACGAGCACGACCGGGTGATCCGCGAGTCGCCGCGGCGGCTCGCGGTCCCGCCACAGATAGGGACGGACTTCATCAAACGGGTGGACCAGAAAGCCCTGTTGTAGATAGGCCAACGAGTCGATACCGGGCGCGTCGCGACCGGTGGCGGCCACAAACGCACCGTACTCGGCTTGCGTGACGGGCGCTCGATCGATCGCGAACCGCCCCAGACGTACCTCGCGCGGGGGGGACTCCCAGGCGTCATACCACCGCTGCTCCCGCACTACGGGGGGCGAGAGCTGGTAGCCGAGCTCGCGCTCAGCATCGTCGCTCCCCACCCGGTACGCACCACCATCGATGGCGATCATGCCCGGTGGCGGTGCCGGAATCGTGTCGCGGTTTCCGCAGCCGCAGAGCAACGCGACCGCCAGCCACCCGACGATGCGATCGCTCACTCGCGAGCGACGTCGGCTGCCGCGGCCCGGATCACGTCCCACGCGGCCTCGACATGGCGCTGCTCGGTGTACGTTTGGCCGATCGCCAACCGCAACACGAGCTGGTCGTCCAGCCGTGTATGGGTCAGAAAGAGCTTTCCGGAGTCGTTGATGCGCTCCACGATCGCCTGATTGGTCGCGTTGCCGCCGCGGTGTCGAAAGCACACCAGGTTCAGTGTTACCGGTGTAACCACCTCGAAGTCGGGATCGGCTTCGACCCAGCCTCGGAACAACTCGGCCAACTCGACGTGACGCCGAACGTGGTGGCGCAACCCCTCGACTCCGTAGTGTCGGATCACCAGCCACAGTTTGAGCGCGCGAAACCGGCGTCCGAGCGGGATATGCCAATCCCGGTAGTCGATCACCGCCCCAGAATCCGTGGCTCGGTTTCGCAAGTACTCGGGAAGTACGCTCAGCGCTCGGACGAGCGTCGCTCGGTCGGCTACGTAGAAGCAGTCGCAATCGAAATTGGTGAACATCCATTTGTGCGGGTTGACGCAGTAGCTATCAGCCAGCTCGACCCCGTCGTGCACGAATCGAAACTCGGGGCAGAGCGCAGCCGTACCGCTCATCGCTGCGTCGACATGGAGCCAGATGTTGTAACGCTGGGCGACCTCGCCGATCGCGCGCACCGGATCGATGGCCCCCGACGACGTCGTTCCTACGGTGGCGGTGATGAAGCACGGCGTGAGACCAGCACTGAGATCGGTCTCGATGGCGCGTTCGAGTGTCGACACGTCCATCGCGTACTGATCGTCGACGTCGACGAGCCTCAGCTGCTCGCTGCCCAGTCCTGCGATGCGCACCGCTTTCTCGACTGACGAGTGGGCCTGGTTCGAACCGTAAGCGATCAGAGGTCGATCGCATCCCTCTCGATCGGTGACGAAATCGGTGGCCCGCTCGCGCGCAGCGAGGAGAGCGCAAAGAGTCGCGCTCGACGCCGTGTCCTGGATCACGCCGCCGCCTGCGGATGAAGAGTGAAACCGTTCGGGGAGTGCGAGCATGTCGAGCATCCAGTCGAGCACGTGGGTCTCGAGCTCAGTGCACGCCGGGCTGGTCTGCCACGACATGCCCTGCACCGCCAACCCCGCCGAGAGGAGCTCACCCAACACGGCCGGGCCCGAGCTGTTGGCCGGCCAGTAGGCGAAAAAGTTGGGCGACTGCCAGTGTGTGATGCCCGGCAGGATGATCTCGTCGAGGTCGCGCAGCACCGCGTCGAACGACTCACCGGTCTGAGGCGGTTTTTGAGGCAGCTTGGCGCGAATCTCGCCCGGCTCCACGCGGGAGCGGACCGGGAACGTCTCAATCCGCTCGAAGTAATCGGCGATCCAGTCGACGACCTCGCGACCGTGGAGGCGGAAGGCGTCGGGGTCCATGTGGTGGTCGTTTCGTTTGTTCAAGTCGCTTGGCCCTCGTCTGATTGACGGCTGACAAATCGAGCCCGACCCCAAAAAAGGTGCATGCCAATGGAGAACTGGAAAAGATCGGTCAGAAGCGCGACGTTTTTGTAGTTAACCCGGCTCGATCGAGGGTTCATAGCGTCGAGTATATCTGTTCTCGTAGGAGTCGCCTCGTTGTGAAGACCGCAAGAAGCCCGAGGAGCGAGAGCCTCGCAGCCGAGGCGCTGAGAGCCGTGTTCGATGCCGCGCCAGACGGCATGATCGTGGTAGATCAGCATGGGCGGATTCGGGCTCTCAACGCACGGGTCGAGGAGCTGTTCGGGTATGGTCCCGAAGAGCTGATTGGGAGCGACGTCGAGATCCTGGTTCCGCTCGAGCTGGGGCACCAACACCGTCAAGATCGCGCCAAGTACGCGTCTGCGCCTAGTCTGCGGCCGATGGGTGCGGGATTGGATCTCGCCGGCCGGCACAAGAGCGGGGCCACGTTTCCGGTCGACGTCTCCTTGAGTCCGGTCCGTGTCGAAGGCGAAACGCTCGTTATCGCCGCGGTGCGCGACGTGACCGAGCGAAATCGGTTACGAGAGTGGGGGGTGTCGGCGCTGCGAGCGGCCGAGGAGGAGCGCGAGCGGATCGCGCTTGAGCTGCACGACGACATGGCGCAACGGTTGGCGGCGCTGATGGTTCGTTTGCGTCTCGCACGCCAAGCTCCGGAGGAGGACGAGCGAGAGAGTCTGATGGAGGGGATGCGCGGCGAGATCCAGGAATGCGCGGAGGCGGTGCGACGCATCGCACGCGGCTTGCGCCCGCCGGCATTGGACGAAGTCGGTGTCGTCGCGGCGATTCAGGCACACGTTCGTTCGTTGCGTGACTCTGGAGAGCTGACGATGAAGGTGGAAGTCGAGCGCGGTCCGGGCTCGCCGCGTTTGAATCGTGACACCGAGCTGGCCCTGTACAGGGTGGTGCAGGAAGCCCTAGCCAACGCGATGCGACATGCAGGGGCTACAGATGTTATCGTCCGTATTCGTACCGGCCCGGCGGGAATCTCGGCGATGGTCGAGGATGACGGGAGGGGGTTTGATCCGACCCAGGTCGGTCTCCGGGGGCTGGGGATCGTCGGCATGCGGGAGCGCGCCAGAAACGCAGGCGGTGAGCTGTCGATCGACAGTCATCCAGGCGGAGGCACGAGAGTCAGGGTAATGATACCATCAATCGGATCGGGAGGTGACGGTGACCGACCTGATTAAGGTCCTTCTCGCCGACGACCACGCGATTCTCCGGGCGGGCCTGGAGTCGCTGCTATCGGCGGAATCGGATATGACGGTGATCGGCCATGCATCGACCGGGGACGAAGCCGTGACAGGAGCGCAGACCCTGCATCCGGATGTCGTCGTGATGGATCTGTCGATGCCCGGTTCGGGCGGTCTCGAAGCGACGCGTCGGATCGCCGCCCTGGAGCTCGATACCAAGGTCCTCGTGTTGACGATGCACGCTGAAGAGAATCACTTGGTGCCGGTGCTCGAGGCCGGCGCGAACGGTTACCTGACCAAGACCAGCGCTGACCAGGAGCTGGTCAAGGCGATTCGCGTCGTATCACGGGGTGAGGTCTTTCTCCCGCCCAGCGCCACCAGTCGTCTGCTGCGTGAGTACAAAATGGCATCCGAGGGGGAGCCGGGGGCGCTGGAACGACTGACGCTGCGCGAACAGGAAGTCCTGGCGCTGACCGCCGAAGGGTACAGCTCGCGTGAGATCGGCGAAAAGCTCTTTATCTCGCCCAAGACGGTGGACACCTACCGATCCCGGATCATGGAGAAGCTAGAGCTCTCCCATCGGTCAGAATTGGTCCGTTTCGCGCTCAGCGTAGGGCTGCTGAAGAACCTCTAGCCCTGCTCCCACCCGTATGTGCGGACTTTCCCCACTCGGAGTTACGCCCCCGCCCGACAGACAAGCCGGCTAAGTCCCAGTAGCATCGGGTATATGATCAGCGTTCTTCTCGTGGACGATCACGCCGTCCTGCGGGCAGGGCTTCGTTTGCTGCTGGATGCTGAGGCTGACATTACCGTGGTTGGCGAGGCTTCCTGCGGGGAGCAAGCGATCGACCTCGTTCGGGAGCGAAAGCCGAACGTGGTCGTCATGGATCTGTCGATGCCCGGAATCGGTGGTTTGGAAGCGACGCGGAGGATTCGCGCGCTGGACATCGGCAGCAAAGTGATTGTGCTCACGATGCACTCTGAACAAGAGCACCTCGGTCCCGTGATCGAAGCCGGTGCAAGCGGCTATCTCACCAAGACCAGGGCCGATCGGGAGCTGGTCGAGGGACTGCGGGTGGTGGCGCAGGGAGGTGCCTACATGCCGCCTGAAGCAAGTACATACATCGTGGACCGGTACGTGCGCCGGGCTGAACAACCGGCGGCCAGCGAGCTCAAGCGACTGAGCCGCCGCGAGCGGGAGGTCCTGACCTTGACGGCAGAGGGGTTTACCGCGGTCGAGATTGGCGGTCGGCTGGGGGTCTCCCCAAAGACGGTCGACACTTATCGGTCACGAGTGATGCGGAAACTGGAGATCGCACACCGCTCTGAGCTGGTGCGATTCGCGCTCCGGACGGGTTTGTTGAAGGTCCACTGAGGGTTTGTGGGGAAATCCCCCGCAAGCGCGGCTTATGTTTCTCCACACCCTTATCTAGGGGCCTCCCGACAGACGCCCGCGAGCGGTGTCGCTACGATACCAACCAGGATGCGAAAACAGATAATAGCATTGGGTGGCCTGGTGCTGCTGGTCATTGGGTCCCTGTCCCTAGCGGCGTGCGGCACGGCTGAAACCGAAGAGCAACCCGGCCCATCGGCAGGGGACTCGGCCGCGGTGGCGGAGACCGCGGGTCTGCCCGTCCGCGCGCCGCAGGGACCGATCGACGAGCAGCTGGCATCCAGGGGGGCACAACTGTTCAAAGAGCGTGGCTGCGTGGCGTGCCACACGATCGGCGGTGGACGCATGGTTGGACCTGACCTCGTGGGTGTCACCGATCGGCGAGAGTTCGAGTGGTTCTACCACATGGTCGTGCACCCCGATTCGATGATTCAGAATGATCCCGAGGCTCGGCGACTATTCGCCGAGTATGCAACCCCGATGACGAACATGAACGTCGCTCAGGACGAGGTCGTGCCTCTGTGGGAGCACGTCCGATTGGAGTCGTCCAAGGGCATGGAAGGAGAGACCCAATGAAGCGGATCGGTAGTCGGTTTCACCTCGCACTGGTCCTCGTCGCGGTGGCTTTTGCAGGCCTGACCGCGTGTCGTGCTGGCGTTGACACAACGTCCGTGGGCGGTGTTGCCGAGGCCCGCGAGCTGAGCGAGGCCGATGTGTTGGCTGCTGCCAAGACGTACGTACCGACTGGCCGCATGGACGAGTACCTCATGTTCTCGTCGGGCGGGCAATCGGGTCAGGTTTTGGTCATCGGCATACCGTCGATGCGACTGCTGAAGGTGATCGGGGTCTTCACGCCCGAGCCCTGGCAGGGGTACGGGTATGGCGCCGAAGAACACAAGGAGCTTATGGCCTCGGGCGAGATGGCGGGCCACGAGATCACGTGGGGCGACACGCATCATCCCGCGTTGTCCGAGACGGATGGCGACTACGACGGGCAGTTCTTGTTCATCAACGACAAGGCCAACCCTCGAATCGCGGTGATCGACCTCCGCGCCATGGAAACAAAGCAGATCGTGACCGACCCGCTGATGGGTTCCAACCACGGTGGTGCGTTCGTTACGCCGAACACGGAGTACGTGATCGAAGCGGCACAGTACGCAGCGCCACTCGACGGGAGCTACGCCAGTCTGGACGAGTACAAGGACAAGTACCGTGGCGCGGTGACGCTGTTCAAGTTCGATCGCGAGCGTGGCCGGATCGACGTCGATCAGTCGTTCTCGATCGAGCTGCCCCCCTACTGGCAGGATCTGTCCGATGCAGGCAAGGGTCCTTCGGCCGGCTGGATGTTCCTCAACTCGTTCAACACCGAGATGGCGACGGGCGGGATCGAATCCGGCAATCCGCCGTTCGAAGCCGGGGTATCACAGAACGACATGGACTACCTCGCAATCATCAACTGGGAGAAGGCCGCTGAAGTCGCCGCTCAGCCGGGCAAGACGGTGACGATCCAGGGACGCCGCGTGATCCCGATGGCGACCGCCGTGTCCGAAGGGTTGTTGTACTTCGTTCCGGAGCCCAAGAGCCCGCATGGGATCGACGTGACACCGGACGGTACGAAGATGATCGTCAGCGGCAAGCTGGATCCGCACGCCACCGTCTACTCGTGGGAGAAGATCCAAGCCGCCATCGCCAACAGCCAGTTCTCCGGCGAAGACGAGTACGGGGTCCCGATCCTCGACTTTGACGCAGTCATCGAAGGCCAGCTGGAGCTGGGGCTTGGACCGCTCCACACGCAGTACGCCCCCGATGGAATGGCGTTCACCAGCCTGTTCCTCGAATCAGCGGTCGCCAAGTGGAACTACGAGACGCTCGAGTTGCTCGAGAAACAGGAGGTTCACTACAACGTTGGGCACATCGCGACCGCGGAAGGCGATACGAAGTCGCCCGACGGGGGCTATCTAGTGTCGCTCAATAAGTGGGCCATCGACCGCTTCCAGCCGGTTGGACCGTTGCACCCGCAGAACTTCCAGCTGATCGATATCAGCGGACCGGAGATGGCGCTGCTCTACGACTCGCCGATTGGCATCGGTGAACCGCACTACGCGCAGATTATCAAGGCCGACAAGCTCAACGTCTGGACCACGTATCCGGAGGTCGGTTGGGATCCACTCACGATGGCCAAGGCAGAATCAGCACCAGTGGCCGGAGATGAGCGAATCGAGCGCCGTGGTAACGAGGTGCACGTCTTTATGACCGCTATCCGAAGTCATTTCAACCCCGAGCACATCACTGTGAACAGGGGTGACGAGGTGGTGCTGCACATCACCAACATCGAGCTAGCTCAGGATGCGACGCACGGATTCGCAATTGACAAGCACAACGTGAATCTGAGCCTCGAACCGGGGGAGACACAGACGGTTCGATTTGTTGCCGATCAAACTGGTGTTTTTCCGTTCTACTGCACCGAGTTTTGCTCCGCGCTTCACCTCGAGATGGCGGGGTACCTGTTGGTGAAGTAGCAAAGGAGGGTTTGAGATGCTTATCGAGAACCTGATCACACGTTCCGCGGCTACTGTCTGTCAAAGCGACACAGTGGCTGACGCAGCTCAAATCATGAAGGACCGGGACGTCGGCTCAGTGGTCGTCGTCGAAGACAAAAAGGTGGTCGGGATTTTGACAGATCGCGACATCGTGTTGCGGGTGGGCACGGACGGGCACGGTTCGTTGGGGGTGCCCGTATCGTCGGTCATGACGCGCATGCCGCTTTGCCTGTCGGCCAACGTTGACGTTGAGCAATGTCTTGAGCGCATGGAGACGCACGGTGTTCGGCGTATCCCGATCGTCGACGATGATGACGAGCTCATCGGTGTGGTCTCACTGGATGATATCCTAATCCACTTGGGGAGGGTTCTCGGAACGGCCTCCGCGCTCGTCCGCGCTGAGGTCGCAGGCGTGACTTGAAAGACCTAACGGAGTTTTTCCGAGGCGACATATCGCGGGCCAGCCGGGTGGCCCTCTTGGTGGTGGCGCTGGCGTTGATTCCGTGTCTCGTTCTGCCGGTATGGAACATCGGGCTCAAGGCCCCGCAGTACCCGCAAGGCCTGGAGCTCAGGATCTACTCGCACGAACTGGCCGGCGATCTACAGGAGATCAACATCCTGAACCACTACATCGGAATGGCGGAGATCGAGCCGGATGAGTTCCGCGAGTTCATCTTTATCCCGTTTTTCATTCTCCGGTTTCTAGGTTTTGCGATGCTGGCGGCGCTGGTCGGACGAATGCCGATCGCTGCCATCGGCTACATCGACTTCGCGGTTTTTGGCGCGGTGATGATGTTCGATTTTCAGACCTGGCTGACACGCTTCGGTCAAGGACTCGCCTCGGGGGCACCGCTCACGATCGATCCGTTCACGCCGAAGTTTTTCGGCGTCACTAGCATCGGGCAGTTTGATGTCACCAGCTATCCGGCGGCCGGCGGGATGATCATGCTGCTCGCCGGAGCGCTGGGACCCATCATCTTGATCTACGAGCTAGTACGGCGGCGACGCGCGGCTAGTTGAGGATCGCTTCCATGCGGACGCTGCTGTTGTTGCTCCTGTGGCCGACCCTTCTATCGGCCAGCCAAGACTTACGAGTCGGACCCGAGGCTCCCTTTGCCACGATCACCGAGGCCCTCGCGGCCGCTGGTCCCGGCGACACGATCACCGTCGCCGCCGGCAACTACCGAGAGCGGCTCGTCATCGATCGTCCGGTTGTCCTGATCGGGGAGGCGTGGCCGATCATCGATGGCGGCGGCCACGGCCACGTGATCGAGGCTCTGGCGCCGATCTCGATCTCGGGTTTTGTCATCCGGAGCTCAGGCGACGACGTCGACCGTGAGGACTCGGGCCTCATGGTGCGCGCCGGGCCGTCCCGGATCGTCGATAACCAACTCGATGACGTGCTGTACGGCGTTTACGTCAAGCAAGCTCCAGGGTCACTCGTTGCCGGTAACCGGGTTGTCGGCAAACCGCTCGCTCTGGCCCGGCGGGGAGATGGCATTCGCCTTTGGTATAGCGCTGGAACACGAGTGCTCGACAACGACGTTCGCCAGGCCCGCGACCTGGTGGTGTACTTTTCTGACAGCTTGTCGATGCGCGGCAACCGTGTTTTCGACGGGCGCTACGGCCTCCACTACATGTACAGCAATCACAGCCTGATCGATGACAACTGGCTGGCCGGTAACCAGGTGGGGGCATTCCTGATGTACTCCACGCATCTACAACTGAGCGGGAACGTGTTCGCTGGGGCCCGGGGAGCGACCGGAATGGGCCTCGGACTCAAAGACGCTGATCGCGTTTCGGTGAGCGACAACTTGATACTAAGGAACGCGGTCGGTGTTCACCTCGACAACTCGCCGCGTAGCGCGAACATGCCCAATGAGTTTCGCGACAATGCGTTTGCGTACAACGGAATAGCCGTTCGATTGCTACCCGCGGTGGCCAACAATCACTTTGTCGACAACGCGTTCTCTGCCAATGGTCGTCCAGTAAGCGTCGCCGGTGGGGCTCGAGAGCAGGTCGCACAGAACCAATGGACGCAGAACTACTGGAGTGAATACGTCGGATTTGATGAAGACGGCGACGGCATCGGAGACTCTCCGTTTTCGCATGTCCGTTTCTCGGACGAACTGCTGAGTCGACACCCGGACCTGCGGTTCTTTTCCGGAAGTCCAGCATTGTCGATGCTCGATCGGGCGACGCAGTTCTTTCCGCTGCTCCGACCGATTCCGATGGTCGTGGACAGTGCGCCGAGGCTGAACGCATCGGCACTCGATCCGTGGCGAGCGGTGATGGCTCAACAGCCCGTTGGAATCGGCCGGGAGAATACGGTTGGTGGCCGCTGGAGCGTGGTGGTAGCCGCGATGACGCTCGGCGCCGCGCTGCTGATCTGGGGTGTCGTTGGGGATCGAGGTCGTGAGCGATGATCGCGGCCAACCAGCTCACCAAACGTTACGGAAAGCACACCATTCTGGAAGCGATCGATCTCGAGATCGGCGATTCGGAGCGCGTCGCCGTGTTGGGCTCCAACGGCGCCGGGAAGACGACGCTGCTCAAATGCATGTTGGGGTTGGTCGACTTCGAAGGCCGACTCACGATTGACGGTTTGAACGTCAAGTCGAGTGGCCGCGCAGCCCGGCAGCGCCTGGCGTACGTCCCCCAGATGCCTCCGGTTTTCGATTTGTCGCTGAGCGCTTTTCTGGAGCTGTTTGGCAAAATCCGTAGCGTTGATCGCGTCAGCGTCGCGTCACGGCTGTCGGATCTTGGGCTCGTCCTAGATGTCTATGGGGACAAGCCAATGCGACAGCTCTCGGGTGGGATGCTGCAGAAGGCGTATCTGGCTCTGGCGCTGGCAGCAGATTCCGCGGTGCTGTTGCTGGATGAGCCGACGGCGGGGCTCGACCCAGGTTCCAGACGGGATTTCATCGAGCATCTGGCGGAGGTCAATGGAGATCGCTGTATGGTGCTGGCTACGCATCGCTTGGAAGAGGCAGAGGCGATCACTGACCGATTGATCATCCTGCATCGAGGTGGAATCGTCTTTGACAGCCCGCTGGGCGAATCCAACGGCACCGACGCGCGTGGCTCCATCAGCGGCCGGGAGCTGGAGCAGGTCGTCAAGCGCTGCTTGACGGTGGCCGATCAACCGGCGGGCGACCAATGATTGGGCCGCTTGTACGCCGAGAGATCCGAGACGCGATCCGTCGTTACTGGTTCGTGGTGAACGCGGTGGTGTTTGCGAGCGCCGGGCTGCTGCTCATGTTGTTCGGTCAGTCTGACGTGATGGTCTTGGGGTATCGAGGCTTCGCTCGCTCGCTGGCGGGTCTTATGCACCTGGCGCTGGTTTTTGTCCCGCTGATGGCGATCATTCCGGCCGTAGTCGCAATTTCCGGCGAGCGCGAGACGGGAACGCTGGATTACATCCTCGCCCAGCCGGTCACCGCGTCACAAGTGTTTGCGAGCAAGTGGCTGGGTGTTGCTACCGCGGTGTTGATCTCAGTGCTGATCGGACTCGGGATCACCGGGGTCGTCGCCCTGGCGCGAGGTGTCCCGAGCGCGTTGATCTTCAGTCTTTTGGCACTGACATTGCTGCTCGCGGCCGCTTTCGTATCGATCGGCCTTTTCGTCTCGTCGTTTACCGCATCGCGGACGCGCGCGACGAGTATCGGTCTGACGGTGTGGTTGATTCTTTTGGGGTTGGGCACGCTGGGCATCATGAGTTCGTTTGTGCAATGGGGACTGCAACCGACGTTGCTCCAGGTGTGGGCCGTCGTCAACCCCATCGAGGCGTATCGACTGGCGGGGATCACGATCATGGACCCGAGCGCGACATCGCTCGGTGCGGTCGGTCAAGCATTGCTTGGCCGGTTCGGTCAGACCGGGGTCGTGGCACTGGCCGGAGCATCGATGATCGGTTGGTGTGTGGGGGGTCTCGTGGCCGGGAAGAAGTTGTTTTCAGCCCGAGCTTTATGACCCGCGCAGCGCGACCTGAAAAGCGAGCATCGCCAGAATCGATGTCAGCAACGTGATTATCACGGTAAGGACCGGCGCGTCTTCGAGCGCGTCGGGAATGAGCTCCGCAAAGACCATCCAGATCATGGCTCCACCGGCAAAACCGAGCCCGTAGGGGAGGAACGGCTCAAACGCCGCGACAAACAGAAACGCGGGCACTGCCAGGATCGGCTGCGGAAGACTCGAGAACACGCTCCAGGCCGCCGCCCGTGAGACGGACTCCCCGCGCGGGACCAAGACCAGACTGATCGCTAACCCCTCGGGGATGTTGTGTACGGCGATCGCCACGGTGATGAAGATGCCCAGCGTTATCCCGCCCCCGAACGAGACCCCCACACCGATGCCCTCGGTCGCCGAGTGCAGGGTCATGACGCCGACGATCAGGAGCGCCTTGCGGGCGTCAACGCCCTTAAGCTTGCCGATCCTCAGTCCGTGATCGTTCTTGAGCCAGCGCCCGGTCAGCAGGATGAAGCCGACCCCGAGAATAGCGCCCACCACTACCTTCGATATGCCGTAGGCGAAGCCTTCCCGGAACAAACCAGCGCTGGCCGCCAGCATGAGACCTGCGGCGATGGCGTTGGAAATCCCGAGCCAGCTCCTCGTCGGCTGGCGTACGAGTGCAAACGGGAGCGCTCCGAGACCGGTGGCAAGCGCGGTCGCGAGCGCGTAGAGGAATACCGTTAGGACGCTGATCGACACTTGGCGTCCAAATATACGGCCGCTTGCTGGCTACTCTTGAGTTGGGAACCGCAGTAGGGTCTGACCTGCCGCGGTGACTATCCGAAGTGCCTCATCTTGGCTGTCGCCCGATGTCAGCCGATCGATCTCGCTCGCGCCACGGATGACGTGGGTCATGTGTTGCCCAGGATCGACGAAGCCCCCAAACATGATCTCGATTTCCTCGTTGGCGTGATCGTACGACACCCCAGCCAGCTGTAAGCGGAGAACCTCTTGAGCTCCGAGGTCGGCTTCATCAACTTCCAGGATCGTCGTTCGTCCAGCGTTGCGTTCGCTGAATCGCTCCAGTTCTTCGGCCCACTGCGGTCGTGCGAGCGTCGTCGTTGCGCTGCCTGTCATGATGCAACCTCCGCCGGGGTTTTTGCCTGAGTTGCCGCGGTGTCGATCAGCTGGTGTCCAAATGGCTTGAGCGTCAACACCGGGCACACAGCCCGACGGACGACTTTCTCGGCGACGCTGCCGATGAGCAACCGGTTGATGCCGCTGAGCCCACTCGTCGGGAGTACGATGAAGTCGACTTCTTTCTGCTCCGCGAATCCCGCGATGTCGAGTGCGGCGCGGCCATTGATGACGTGAGCTTCCATCGGGACTTCAGGCCCGCCTGCGCTGCCGAACAGCATCTTGAGCCGCTGTTCGGACTTGCGTCGTATCTCTGGCTCTTGCAAGAACAACGCACTGCCCGCGGCGAGATAGAAGTCCGGCAGCACGACGTCCTCGATGACGTGCAGAAGCAAGATCTTCGCTCCGTGCGCTTGAGCGATCGTTTTGGCGTAGCCGACGGCGTTGTGGGACCAGTCCGAGAAATCTACCGGCACGAGGATTCGGGATGGTGGCGCCTCGCCTAGTTCGCGTTCGTGCATCGGGACAACGAGTACCGGGCACGGAGCGTCGCGGAGCACGTTCTCGGCGACGCTTCCCATGAAGATCCCCGATAGGCCCATCCGGCCATGAGTGCCCATGACGACCAGGTCGATCGACTCGTCACTTACATACTGAGCGATCTGCTTCGCGGCTGGACCCCCAAACCGGAGCTCGAGCTTAGTCTCAAAACCAAAGGGTTCGTAGCGCTTGATGTGATCTGCCAGCGCGATCTTGGCTCGTTCTTTCTTGTCTTTGACAGAGCCTGGCTCGGTATCCGCGACGACGTGGAAGATGTGGAGCTCGGCGCCGTATCGCTCGCACCACAGCACCGCTTGTCGCATTCCGTGCTCAGCGCATACCGACAGATCCGTCGGCATTAAGATCTTCTTGATGTTGAGCATGGATTGCCTCCTCCCTAATTGTGCATATGGTCGAGCATAAGTTTCAGAAGATCACGCCCGGAGACGACACCCACCGGTCGGGTGCCTCGCACGACCGGGACGTGCCCGATATCGTGCCTGAGCA
>JBFGIA010000013.1:0-32671 GCA_041577935.1 Gemmatimonadota bacterium
GGTCTCGACGTTGTTCACGGTCGTGGGTCGACCGAATACACCGGACTTCGCATGATGTCCCGGCACGGAAGGGAGCCCGCCTCGGCATAGGCCTGCTCGGCGCCCTCACTGCCGAGCCAGTGGCCGAAAACCTGTGGCAACTCTTGTGTGGAGAACGGTACCCGCACGGCCCGGGCACAGAAGTCGCGTGCAGCGATGATCCCGGTGAGCTTTCCCTTGGCATTGACAACGAGCACGCATCCGATCCCCTTGTCGAGCATGAGACGGGCAGTCTCCTTGAGACTTGTTCCCCCCTGCACGGTCACCGCCGGTGAGTTCATCACGTCTTTGACGCGGACCTGGGCCACTGGTACGGTCATTGGAATGACTCCTCCCGCTCCCGGGCGAGCTCGGTCCGTTGACAGTCGGGGAACCGGTCGAGAATCTTGTCGACCGCGGTGTCTATCTTGGACTGAATCTCCTCCGTGCGCAACTCATCGTTTATGGCGTCGGTCGCCCACCCGCGCCAGATCAAGCGTTGACTCGTGGGCTGTTCCACGTCGAGGATCAGGGTGCCTTCCTTAAAGACCTGAGCGCGGGACGTTTCTCGTCCGTAGGGGTCCGTGCCCAGCCGGTACCGTTTGTACTCGGTAGCGACATCCAGATTCTCGTCGAGTGCGGCGTGATAGTGGATCAGCAAGTCGGAGTGATCTGGAGCGACCAATCGGTACCCTTTCGTCGTCATCTTGCGATCAACCACTTCACGGACCCAGCGATCGACCGCTTCGTCGTCGCTCGACTGATCATCACTGGTTGCTTGTTCGTTGCCCCACGCATAGGTCTGAAAACCGGCGAGCGACATCGATGGATCACCGAACGTCGCTACGCGCATCGAACTGCAACCCGCAAAGACCACGATCAAGAAAAGGATATGAGCAGAGTTGAATTGCATCGACACTCTCCCATCACATTGTAGAAACGATGTAGTCGGGTGTCTGTCGGGAGTCGCCCGAGTTGTTTGTGGGGACTTTCTCTACCTAGGGGAAGGCGGGTGCTAGAACAGCCGCGGGACGATTAAATAGCCGATTCCCGTGACGACCACTAGGAAGACCAGGTCGAGAAGCGCCCCGGCACGAACGAGTTGCGGCACCGTGACACGGCCGGTGCTGTAGACGATCGCGTTGGGCGGCGTCGCCACTGGCAACATGTAACCGCCGCTGGCGGCCAACCCGGCTGGGATGACGAGGTGCAGCGGTTCGACGCCGATCGAAATCGCCAGCGCGCCAACGACCGGAAGAAACGCTGCCGCCGTCGCGGTGTTGCTGGCGAGCTCGCTAAACAAGATCGCGCTGACAATTACCAAGATCAGGATCGCCGCTAACGGCCATCCACCAAGCGCCGCGAAGCTGTCGGCCAGCCACGCGGCCAAGCCGCTGCGATCGATCGCGGATGCCAGGCTCAGTCCGCCTCCAAACAGCAGCAACACGCCCCACGGCAGCCTTCGAGCCCACTTCCAACTGAGCAGGAACTCGCCTCGTTTTAGGTCGCCGGGGATCATAAACAGCAATAGCCCAATGATGACGGCGATACCGGCATCGGTGATTCCTGGGACCCACCGCTCGATAAGCGGGCGCGTGACCCAGGCGACGGCGGCGAGTACAAAGATGATCGCCACGCGGCGCTCACCGGTTGAAACCGGCCCCAAACGAGCGATTTCACGCTCGACCAACTGAGCGCCACCGGGCAGCTCGCCGTGTCCAATTCGAAACGCTAGTCGCGTGACGATCGCGTATGTCAGCGGCAGCCCGACCGCCACCATCGGCAACCCTACCAATAGCCAGCGCGCAAAACCGATCCGAATCCCGTACGTCTCTTCGATAAACGCCGCGGTTAGAGCGTTGGGCGGGGTCCCGATCAACGTTCCAATGCCACCTACGCTGGCGGCGAACGCGATCGCCAACAGCAACGCGGGTTCGAAGTCGGTGCCTGGCGATTCGGCCTCCCCGCCACCGGGAGTTTCACGGCTTAGTGCCAATACTGACAGTCCGATCGGCAGAAGAAGCAACGTCGTTGCGGTGTTGCTAATCCACATACTGAGGAACGCTGCGCTAGCCATGAAGCCAGCGATGATGCGTCGGGGTCGGGTGCCGATCGCGTGAATTATACGCAGCGCGATCCGGCGATGAAGCGCCCACCGCTCCATCGCTAAAGCCAGGAAAAACCCTCCCATGAACAGAAAGATGACCGGGTGTGCGAACGGAGCCGCAGCCTCGCGAATCGAGGTCGTCCCTAGGAGCGGCAACAAAGCCAGCGGCAGTAACCCTGTCGCCGGTAGCGGGATCGCTTCGGTGATCCACCAGGTCGCCATGAGGGCAGCTACCGCTGCCGTGCGCCATCCGGCGTCGCTGAGACCGGCTGGCGCGGGTGACAGGATGAGCGCGGCAAAGATGATCGGTCCCAGGGCGAGCCCTAGCCGGCCACGCCGGTCAAGACTCGGCTCGAACGCCGCAACCGGTTGGTCGTCACTTCGCATCTTGCTTCTAAGGTGGGGATTGTACAGCCACAGTCAAACCCGTGGGGAAAAAAAGTGCGCCCCGCTCGAAAGCGGGGCGCACAACTGGCCGGTCAGCTAACGACGTTGGCGAAACCTCCGGCTCGTTACCCTTTCAGCGGCTCAACACAACGGTGCTGTCCGATTCACGTCCTGGCCGGGACGCTTGATCTGGGTTTGCCGGTTCGGGCGGCCTTGAAGCTCGCCACGCCGATGTTCTTTACTCCTTATACGACGTTTATGAGACGTCTGTCAAACGCAAATGTTTGTAAGGGAAAGAACGGCTTACGCTTCTGCCTTTGTTACGTTCGTGGCCTGCGGACCCTTTGGTCCGTCGGTGACCTCGAACTCGACCCGGTCATTCTCGGCGAGGCTCTTGAAGCCGTCAGCCTGGATGGCAGAGAAGTGAACGAAAACGTCTGGGCCGTTCTCCTGTTGGATGAACCCAAAACCCTTGGCGTCGTTGAACCACTTCACGGTACCTGTGAGTCTTTCACTCATTGTGCTTTGTACTCCTTGCATTTCGCTTTGTTACTCCTTGTTGCTACTGCAGGGTTAACACTACTCGGCTGAGCCTTCGGCTCGCGCCGTATTCCAAGGGTCCGTTGGGTCATCGTTGCACAAAAAAACGCCGCGCCTCTGGTGTTCTCGAGACCGGCGTCTGACGAATTCTGTCTTTTCCGTGCAGTCGATCCCTGTTGCATAGATCCCTTAGAGCGCGAATAGTGTCTCACGTATACAGGCGGTTGTCAAGTACTTTCTTGTAGTTTCGGGGCATGTCAGAGGGTAATGGCTCTGGGCCGGAGATCGATCTGGCCGAGGTTGACGCCTTTGCCGAGGCCGCTCACCGTGGCCAGCAGCGCACCTCGGGAATCCCGTATATCAGTCACCCGCGAGGAGTTCGAAGGATTCTCGAGGATGAGTACCCCGAGCCGGTCGAGGATGCGACGCTCGCCATCGCCCTGCTCCACGACGTCCTCGAGGATTGTGATATCCATCCAACGATCCTGCTCGAGCGCTATGGAGTAGAGGTCCAAGAAGGAGTGACCCTATTGTCGCTGAGAATCGTCGCGCTCGGGATCGAGCGCAGTGCGGATGTGTACTGGGCCGGGATTCGAAATGGTCCCCGAGCAGTGCGACTCGTTAAGGCGGCGGATCGGCTCCACAACATGCGCGAAGCGTTGAACGACGGGTACGAACATTTTCAACGCAAGTACGTAGATGAAACACCACGCGAACTCATCCCGGTTCTCGAAGAGGCTGGCGAGACGTGGTTCACAGAACGGTTGAAAGCCGTAACGAACGAGCTCAAACGTGCGCTCGGGTAGTCGGATCGTGCTATTGTTTGCGGCGTTTGCCGCATTAGCGGCGGGGTTGTTCCAAGCCTACAGCCGTCGCGCTCTCGACACGCGCGAGGTCGCAACGCCGGTGACCGCAGCACGCGCTTTTGTAACCGGTGACAATACCGTGGTCGGTTTTTTGGGCGGCGTGCGACATCTCGAACCGGAGCGCGTCGAGGCAGCTGGGCCGTCGATGCGAGCGCTGGTGGCCTCGGTGGTCGGAGCTCGGGACAGCGGACGGCTCTACGCCGACATCGAGTTCGCAGATCAGCGATGGGCTGTCCAACGCGCCGTGTTCGTGATGTCGGACGGCACGCGACTGCCACTGACCGGTGATGGTCGCCCGACGCTCGAACCGGTTGTGGACCAGGAGCTGTCAGAAGTGCCGTGAGAGACGTTGTCACGGCAGTCAGGACCGGTGGTAGCGTGACCAGCCTGTCGGGGCGCAGAGCGTGACACGCCCGGCGCCTGCAGGCCGTTTGCTTGCCCGCCTGCCGAACTGGCTCGGCGATGTGTCCATCATTCTCCCCGTTCTGGAAGCGCTAGAGCGAGCCGGTTTCGATGTGGTTCTGGCCGGCCGTTCCTGGTGCGATGATCTGCTCGCCGCCTACCCTATGACGCGATTCGTCACGTGTCGGAGCCATCTCCGGACCGGCAGGCGGCTGCGAGGCGCGGGCGCGCTCAACGGAGTGCTTTTTGTGCGCTCGATTGGGTCGGCACTGGAGATGCGTTTGGCCGGCGTTCGAGCCGTCGGTTACCGCGCCGAGCTTCGCCGGCCTCTTCTCTATCGTTCGATGCGGAAACGGCGTGGCGATCACATCCTGGAGTACTACCGGCGGATCGCTCGGTTTGCCTGCGAGGTCTTTGGCGGCAACGTTTCGGCCTTCGATAGCACCCCTTTTAAGCCGGTGTTGCGTCTTACTTCCGGACACCGAGAGCAAGCACAAAGCGCTCTCGCCGCGGCGGGAATCTCATCGCCTTTTCAGGTGTGGTGCCCGCTCGCCGCACACAAAATTCACGGCGCCTCCAAAATCTGGCCCGGTTACACCGAACTGTGTGACCGTGTGTTGGCCACCGGTGAGCAGGTCGTGAGTTGTCCCGCGCCCGGCGAGGAGGAGCAGGTCCGGGCTGCTCTACCCGGTGCCCATATTGTGCCCGGTTTGGGCCTGGGCGCCCTGGCTGGTGTCGTGGAGCAATCCAAGCTCGTGCTGGCAAACGACACCGGGCCGGCGCACGTAGCCGCAGCACTCGGCGTAGAAACCGTGGCGTTGTTCGGACCGGGTGGCAACCCTAAACGCACCGGTCCGGTGGGTGCGACCATTCTGGGTAGTGCGGATGGCTGGCCCGGCGTGGACACGGTCTTCGAAGAGATCATGCGGTAGCCGACGGATGGGGGTGCCAGCCGCCTGGACGTGGGCCCGACTACGCGGGTTCGACCCTGACCGGGCACACCTTGAGCTCGGCGGTTTCGGTGATCGGGTCGTAACCCGAGCCGGTCAACACGTTGACCGGGACATCGGCGAAGCTAAAGCTGGCGAAGACAGTCCCCCGCGGCGAGCGGTCGGTTGCCCGGACCTTGATCCGCACCGACCCACGGGGGCTCGACACCTCGGCCCATTCGCCATCAGCCAATCCCCAAGCGTCGACGTCGCTTGGGTTGACCTCGAGCGCTTCCTCGGGCAGCAGGTAGTCGATGCCGGCCGAGCGGCCGGTCTGGGTACGGGTGTGGTACGATGCCAACCGGCGCCCGGTCGTCAGCCACACCGGAAAGTCGTCGTTGATCGTCTCCGCCGGGTCGCGGTACTCGATCAGCTTGAAGATCCCGCGTCCGTTGACGAACTCGCCTTCGTGGAGACGCGGCGTTCCCGGATGTCCGGCGTGGGGCACCGGCCATTGATACTCGCTGTGCTCGACGCGGTCCCAATCGAGTCCGTGATAGGTCGCCGATAGCTCGCACAGCTCGTTGAACACCTCCTTGGCGGATTCGAACTCGAACCCTTTGAAGCCCATCCGCTGGGCCAACCGCGACACGATCCACCAATCGGGCTTGGCTTCGCCCGGTGGCGGAACCGCGGCGCGCAACCGTTGCACGCGGCGTTCGGTGTTAGTGCAGGTGCCATCGGTTTCGCCCCACGCCGTGGCCGGCAGCACGACGTCGGCCAGCTGCGCGGTCTCGGTCAAGAAGATGTCGATGACTACCAGGTGGTCCAGGCTCCTGAGCGCATGCTCGCAGTGGTCTCGATCGGGATCGGATACGACGGTGTTCTCGCCGGCGATCACCATCGCCTTGATCCGATCGCCGCACATCTCGAGCGCGGTCACTTTTGTCGGACCCTTCTCGAGATCGGTCTCGCGGCCGTAGGCCTTTGTGAATTTTTCTTGGTGCGCCGGATCATCGACGGCTTGGAAGCCAACGTAGTTGTTGGGTAACGCGCCCGAGTCGCCGGCGCCCTGGATGTTGTTCTGGCCGCGCATCGGGTTGATCCCGGTTCCCTCGCGACCGATGTTGCCGGTCATGAGCGCGAGGTTGCAGAGGCACTGCACATTCTCGACGCCGCAGATGTGTTCGGTGATACCGAGCGTGTAGTAGATCGCTCCGCGCTCGGCAGTGCCGTACCACAATGCCGCGCGCTCGATATCCTCGGCGCGCACGCCGCTGATCCGTTCGGCCCACTCGGGCGGGAACTTGCGGACGTGCTCGAGGAATGGCTCGCCGTCGACCGTGCGCTGGTCGACAAACGCGACATCGACGAGTCCCTCGCGCTCGATCACGTGCGCCATCGCCAACAGCAGTGCCGCGTCCGACCCAACCCGAAGCGGCAAGTACAGATCAGCTAGATCAGCCAGCGGGATCCGACGCGGGTCGGCCACGATTAGCTTGGCCCCGCGGGCGATCGCCCGCTTGATACGGGTCGCCGCGACCGGATGGCACTCGGTCATGTTCGTGCCGATGCAGAAGATCACATCGGGCTTGTCCATGTCCACGAGTGGGTTCGACATCGCTCCCCTTCCGATCGTGGCCGCCAGACCGGCGACCGTGGGAGCGTGTCAAGCTCGGCTACAGTTATCGATCTGGTTGGTCCCGAAACCAGCCCTGATAAACCGTTGCAGCATGTAACAGGCCTCGGTGGGCGCGCGGCCCGAAGCGACGCCATAGACGCTGTGCCGGCCGTGCTCGTCGAGCACCTGTCGGAAACCGGTGGCCGCGCGATCGAGCGCTTCGTCCCAGCTCGCTTCGTGTAGCTCGCCGTCGTCGCCACGAACGAGTGGCGTCGACAGCCGATCGGGATGGTGCACGAAGTCGAACGCGAATTGTCCCTTTACGCACAACGCGCCTTCGTTGGCGGGCCCGTCCATCGCCGGCAGAACACCGACGATTTGCTCGCCGCGGGTCATGACATCGACCGTGCACCCGACGCCGCAGTACGGACATATCGTGCGCGTGGTCACTGTTTCTCCAGGCACGTCTTTATTAGCTAGCGCTTTGAGGTCCGCCAGCGCGCCGGTGGGGCACGTTTGGATGCACTGGCCGCAGAACGTGCACGCCGAGTCAACCAGCAACCCCTCGAACTCGGTCGTTATCTGAGTGTCAAAGCCGCGATTCATAACGCTGATCGCGTAGTCGCCTTCCTGTTCGGCGCACACGCGTACACAGCGGTAGCATGAGATGCAGTTGTCGTAGTCGCGTTTGATAAATGGGTTGTCGTCGTCTTCGCGGCTGGCGCCCGACTGTGCGCCCTGGAAACGGCCGGTTCGGGCGTCGTACCGATCGACGAGCTCGCGCATCTGTTGTGAGGCGTAACCGCTCAAGGGGTCGACGTCGACGTCGCGATTCTCGGACGCGACCATCTCCATTAACACGCGGCGGTGCATCTCGACGCGCGCAGATCGGGTGGTCACGGCCATGTCTGGCTCGGCGACGGTCGTGCACGACGCGACCGGGTTCTTGACGCCTTCCAGCTCGACGATGCACAACCGACACGCGCCAAAGGGTTCGAGCCGCGGATCGTAGCAGAGGTTGGGAACGTCCTTTTGGTGGCGTTCGGCGATCTCGAAGATCGTCTCACCGGCGGTAAACGAGACCTCTTCGCCGTCGAGGGTGAGCGTATGGGTCGCCGGTGAAGCCGGTTTTTCGATTACCGGTTCTTCAGTCGCTCTGCGGATCATCGGTCCGTGCCCCTTCGGTTGCCGGCGTGTTCTGTCACTCGCTCGGGAAAATACTTCATCAGGCTTTCGGTGATCAGCGGCGCGGCCATCCCGAGCCCGCAGGCACTCGTCTGCTTCATCGTCTCGCCGATGTCGGAGACCTCATCCACCCATTGCGTTACGTCGCTTGGGCCGGCGCCGTCTAGTCGTTCCATCAGCCGCCGGGTGCCGATACGACACGGGAAGCACTTGCCGCACGATTCGTGGGCGAAGAACTCCATCGCGCTGTGGGCGACGTCGACCATGTCACGGGTATCGTCGAACACCATGATCCCGCCGGCGCCGAGAAACGAACCTTTGGCTCGAATGCTCGGTTCGTCGAGCGTCACGTCGAGATCATCACCGGCCAAGAAGCCTCCCGACAATCCAGCCATCGTCACCGCTTGGACGCTTCGTCCTTTGCCTGGCCCGCCGGCCCAATCTTGGAGCAGGGTCATGAGCCCCAACCCGATTGGGACTTCGTAGTTACCTGGTCGCTCGATGTCACCCGAGAGGCTTATCACCTTGGTGCCAGCGTGGTCGCCGAGTCCCAAGTCGCGGTACCAATCCGCGCCGTTAGCCACGATCGGTGGAACCGAAACCAATGTCTCGACGTTGTTGACGACAGTCGGCAGGTTTTCGTACCCATGGGTGACCGGAAACGGCGGTCGGTTTCTCGGAAACGGGTGCTTCCCCTCCAAGCTGTTAAGCAGCGACGTTTCCTCGCCACAGATGTACGCCCCCGCGCCGCGTCTCAAGTACAGGTGGAACGAGAATCCGGTGCCGCAGACTCTGTTGCCGATCATATCTGCTGCTTCGGCCTCTGCGATCGCTCGAGCGAGCAGCCTGTAGGTCTCGGGGTACTCGTACCGCAGATAGATGAAACCCCGCGATGCTCCGGTGGCGTAGGCGGCGAGCGCCATCCCCTCGATGACCGCGTGCGGATCATGATCCATGAGCACACGGTCCTTAAAACAGCCCGGCTCACCTTCGTCGGCATTGCACACGATCGTTTTTGGCGTTCCCTGCGCGTCGGCCACTGCGCGCCACTTGCGACCGGTCGGGAACCCGGCCCCGCCGCGACCGGCCAACTGGCTGACGTCGACGAGATCGAGCAGGTCCCCAGAGCGCATTTTTTCGATCGCGGTCGGGAGCGCTCGGTAGCCGCCGCTGGCTCGGTACCCCTCGATGCTGTCACGGGCCGTCGCGCGAATGGCGGCGAAGACGCACTCGTCGATTCCATCGGGTGGCGGTGGTGGGAGTGGCGATCGCGCGCGATCGAGCGAAGCCCCAGTGAACACCTTGTCGCCGACAAGCACCGGGACCGGATCGTCGCAGCGACCGGGGCACGGCATCGAAGTAGCACCGTCGAGACGCGCCAGGACCTCGGCTGCGCCCTTGAGCTGGCAAACCGGGCCGACGCAAACGCGCGGCGCCTGGTGACCGCCTGGTTTGCGTGACAAGTGGTGGTAGAAGGTGACGGTTCCGAACAGGTCGGCGATTGGGAGACGCAGGTCTTCGGCGATCGCGCGCATGGCGGCTTCCGATAGGTAGCCGTCACGATCGTGAAACGCGTGCAGCAGCGGGAGCAGCGGTGCAGGCTCGTGCCGCCACGCATCGAAAAGTTCCTGGTTCGTCGGGGTACTCACCGGTCTCGGAGCCTAGAGTACCCGTGTCTGCGCATCCCTGCAATGTTACTATGGTCGAACAGAAATGATCTCTCCCAAGCGCAACACTTCGCCGGTCGACCTGGAGCGCCACGGCGACGGTTCTTCCAAATCTGCTCGTGACGTCGTCACCGTCGAGGAGCCGATGGAGATCCGGCTGGAAGTGCTCGAAGCCGATCGCACGGTGGAGAAGAGCGTGTCGGTCACGATGCGGACGCCGGGCGACGACTTCGAGCTGACGGCGGGTTTTCTGTTCACCGAAGGACTGATCGACGGCCGCGACGCGGTCGTCGACCTGAGCTACTGCCAAGACGAGGAACCCCAGGAGTACAACATCGTGACCGTGCGGCTGCGCGACCCGGCCGCCTTCGACCCCACGTTGCTCAACCGCAACTTTTACATGACATCGAGCTGTGGCGTCTGCGGCAAGGCGTCGCTCGAGGCGATCGAGATACGGGGTTGTGAGCCATTGCCCGACGGTCCGGTTGTGCACGCCGATGTGATACGGTCGATTCCAGACGCGTTGCGTCGGGCTCAACCGGTGTTCGATCGGACCGGTGGGATCCACGCTGCCGGATTGTTCGACTCCGCTGGCGAGCTCGTCGTGCTAAAAGAAGACGTCGGCCGTCACAACGCGGTCGACAAGGTCATCGGGCACCAGCTCTTGGCGGATCGCGTTCCCCTAACCGGTCACTTTCTGGCGGTCAGCGGGCGGACATCGTTCGAGATCATGCAAAAGGCGCTGGCCGCCGGAATCCCGATGGTGGTCGCCGTCGGTGCCCCATCCAGCTTAGCGGTCGATGTCGCGCGCCAGTTCAACATGACGCTCATTGGCTTCACAAAGCCGGATGGGTTCAACGTCTACGTTGGACCGAGCCGGATAACACATGAAGACGATAAGGCAATCGGGAGGTGATCCAGTTGCTATCGCAGACGCTCCTGTTGACAGGGTCCGCAATGATCGCATTCTGGGGGGTGATGCATCTAGTGAAGACCGGACCGGTGGTGGACGGTTTCGAGCCGCTCACCGATGACAACCGTTACGTTTTCACTATGGAGTGGATTCTCGAGGGTGTCACGCTGGTTTTTGTAGCCGCGCTCGTGTCGGTCACTACGGTTTGGGGAAGCTCGACAGAGTTCGGGTCCATGATCGTCTACAGAATGTCGGCCATTCTTCTGTTGGTCATGGCCGCGGTGAGCTTGCGCACTGGAGCCAAGGCGTCACCGTTGCCGTACAAGTTGTGTGCTCCAATCTTCGGCCTTGCGGCGGCCCTGATTCTGTTCGGCAGCGTCGTCGTCTAGGTCGGTGAGCGCTCGTTTCGGCTACTACGTCAAGCTGACCCGCCGCGAACAGGCGATCTACGACAAGAGCGACTCGATCACCGAGGTCGAGTTGACCTCGCCGGAACCGTTGCGACCGCTGGCCGAGGACATCGAGACCACGCTGGCGGTTGGCAAGCGAGGCCCGATCAGGGATGCCTGCCAAGTGTTGGCCGACGAGCTCGCGAACAACCTCTCGGTATCACGCGTGGCGGTGCGAGTCTTGGCCGTGCGGCCTTCCAATCCGAACAGTGAGCTGCACGGCTTGTACGAGGCCACCGACGATGGTGCGCCAGCCAAGATCGACTTGTGGATGCGTACCGCTGCACGCCGCAAAGTGGTCGCTTACCGCACGTTTTTGCGGACCCTGCTCCACGAGTTCTGCCACCATCTCGACTACGAGTTGTTCGGTCTACCAGACTCGTTCCACACGCAAGGGTTTTTTCAACGCGAGTCGAGCCTTTTTCGGCAGCTGGTCGACTAACCCTACGACGGCCAGAACAGCGGAATCAGTATCGTGGCCGTTGCGAGCAGCAGAAAGTTGAGCGGCGTGCCGACCTTGAGAAAGTCGAAGAACCGGTACCCACCGGGAGCGTAGATCAACGTGTTGGTCTGATATCCAACCGGCGTCATGAAAGACGCCGAAGCGCCAAACATGACCGCAACTACCAACGCGTACGGATTCATCCCCAAGTCGGCTGCGGTGAGCAGCGCGATCGGCGTCAATACAACCGCTGTGGCGTTGTTCGACATGACCGAGGTGAGCAGCGACGTCAGCAAGTAAAACGCGGCGACCGTGAAGTGCGGACCAAGTGGACCCACCGACGCGGCCACTGCGTCCGCCAGCCATTGGGCCGCGCCGGTCTTGTCCATCGCCACTCCGAGTGGGATGACGCCGGCCAGCAAGAAGATCACCATCCAGTCTAGCTCGGCGTAAATCTCCTCGAGTCGCACGCAACGCGTGAAGACCATGAGCAGCACGCCCGTCAGCGCAGCGGTCATGATCGGCATCAGGTCGAGTCCGGCCACAGCGACCACGGCGATGAGAATACCCACGGCGAATAACGCCCGCGGTCGCGGTTTGGTTGGTCGTCGGACGGCGCCCAGCGGCACGAGCCCAGTTTCCTCGACCAATGCGTCCAGGTCGGGCGCGGTCCCGTGGACGAGCAAGAGGTCACCCGCCTCCAGGCGCACATGTGGCAGCCGCGTGCGAATCGTCGCACCCAGGTGCTGAACTGCCAGCACGGTGGCGTGGTATCGTTGCTGAAACCGGGCTCCGGCCAAGGTTCGACCGACCACCGACGCGCCCGGCGCGACCAGAACCTCCGCCAGGTGCGCGTCCTCCGACTCCAGGTCCGGGCCTACGGCTGGCATGGGCATTGCCAACCCCTGCTTGATCGCCAGCCACAAGAGATCCTCGTGATGGCCCTTGGCGAACAGGGTATCGCCGACCATCAGACGCCGGTTGGGTCCCGGACTCCAAAGGGTACGTTGCCGTCGCCGGAGTCCGAGGATTGAAACGTCGAACTCGGAACCCCATTTCAGCTCGCCCAGCGATCGGCCGACCGCTGGCGAGCCCTGGCGAACCGTGAGCTCCGTCACGAACGAGCGAACTTCGTACTTGCCCGTCAGGTCGGTCATCCCGGCGCGGCGCGGGAGCAGTGAGCGGCCGACGGTGAAGAGGTACGTCAGGCCGACCGCGGTAAAGATCAAACCCAGCGGCGCGATCGAGAACATCGACAACTCCTCGAAACCGCGCGAGTGGATGAGACCGTAGACGAGCAAGTTGGTCGACGTGCCCAACAGGGTGATCGTGCCGCCCAGTATGGCGGCGAACGACAGTGGCATGAGATACAGCGATGGCGGTTGGTTGTCGCGCTGGGCCAACGCGAGGAACACCGGCAGGAAAACGACCACGACCGCAGTGTTGTTGAGAAACGGCGAGACCCCGGCGACGACGAGAGAAAGGACGATCAGTCGCAGGCGTGGCCCGCCGAGTGGTGCGTTCTGGGCCCACCGCCCGATCGTGTCGACGGCGCCCGTCTTGACGAGCCCCAGCGACAAACAGAGCATCGCCGCCACGGTGATGGTGGCTTCGTTGCTGAACCCGGACAGTGCCTCTGCGGGCGACAGGATCCCCGCCAGCAGCAGTATAACAGGGATTACCAGCGCCACCTGATCGACCGCGTAACGCTCGGTGATAAACAGCGCTAGCGCGATCAGAATGATCGCAAATACGAAGAGGATTTCCCACGTCATATCGCGACCCCGTGAGAGAAAGACGGTGCCTGGAAGCGCAAAAAGGGTAGTCGCGGATCCGCCCGTTGTCGATGGTCGTGACGCGAACTGTGATCTAATCTGTCGTCTTAGGAGAGAGACCGAACCGAGTGACGAGGAACGGAGGCGAATGACACGCGAAGTAACGTACGAGACGGGTTTTCCGGTCGAAGGTTTTCCGATGCAGTACCGCTGGCAGGCCGGCATCTGGTACGATCTTTTCGAGCGCCAGATCGAGCTCCTCGAGTATGACATCGCTCGCGCCAAGGCGGCCGATGACGTGATGGTCTTTCTCAGCACACCGCTCAGCGGTCGCGTCGGAAGTCACTTTTCGACCAATGTCGAGATCGCCGATCATGTCGCCCGACGTCTCATGGAGGATTGGGGGCATCGATTCTGGGTGCTAAACCCTGGTCGCTATCAGATGGAATCCAAAGAGGGCACTGGGCTCATGAATCGTCACGCCGAAACGTTGTCAAAGGAACGCGGGGTCTTGATCGATATCGACAAGCTCTTCGCCGATTCTCCACCCAGCGGTGGCGACTACATGCGTATGTGGACGCGCATCATGGTTGAAGATGACATCGACAACACCGGCCGAAGGTGGGACGCGTTTTACTTCATGAGCCCGAGTGACGTGCGGGGTTTCTTCACCGAAGGAGGTTCACGCACCTGGACCGCCGGCGTCGAAGAGTATTTCGCACGCAAGTATGCCATGGACGAGGACTTTCGGGCATCGTTCGACCCGCCGTTCCAAGACGCCGACGGCAACACTCTGGATGCCGAAGCCGAGAGTGCGGAGTGTGTGCGGCGACGCAACAACTTTTTCCGTTACTACACGATTCGCGCTGGCGTCAACTTTAGTCTCGGGAGCCACGACGAATGGAACATCTGGCGCTTGCTTAACGAGCGCCGGCGAGCGAGCGGCAAGTACGGAATCTCCGACCAGATCGCCGGCTACTTCGAGGGCCGCCAGATCGCCCCGGGTGCGACCGTTGTCCCGACCGCGCCGGGCTACGAGGTCGTCGAGTAGCATGGGACAGCCGCGCCTCAAGCAACTGACCCAGGAACTCCGCGAGCTCGAGACCCGACTTCGCGAAGGCGGTGGTGCCGAGCGGATCGAGCGCGAGCACGCCAAGGGCAAGCTCACCGCTCGGGAGCGGGTCGAGATGCTGCGCGATTCGGGGAGCCGCTTTCTCGAGATCGGGTTGCTCGTCGCTCACGACCAGTACGACGGGCAAGCGCCAGCGGCGGGGGTAGTGACGGGTATCGCCCACGTCGAAGGTCGACCGGTAGTAGTGGTAGCCAACGACGCCACCGTCAAAGCCGGCTCGTGGTGGCCAGAGACGATCAAGAAGATGCTCCGCGCGCAGGAGATCGCGATGCGGTGCCGGATACCGATCGTCTATTTGGTCGATTCAGCCGGCGTCAACCTGCCGTACCAGGGCGGCGTCTTCCCGGGCCAGTACGGGGCGAGTCGGATCTTCTACTACAACTCGATTATGCGCCACTACCTCAAGGTGCCACAGATATCCGCTGTCATGGGGCAGTGCATCGCCGGTGGGGCGTACCTGCCAGCGCTGTCAGACGTCATTCTGATGGTCGAGGGGACCTCGTTCATGGGTCTCGGCGGTCCCAATCTCGTCAAGGGTGCGACCGGCCAATCGGTTGGCGCGGAGGAACTCGGTGGCGCACGGGTCCACACCGAGATCAGCGGCGTGGCGCACTACCGGGTCGAGAACGACGAAGCGTGCATCGCACGCATCCGCGAGCTGATCGCCGAGCTGCCCTACGCGGAACCCCGTTATACCCACGACTGGACGGCGATGCCGGGTCGCGAGCCGTCAGAGCTATTTCACATCCTGCCCGAAGATCACCGCCAGCCGTACGACATGACCGAGCTCTTGAGCTGCTTGCTCGATGAGGGCCGCTGGGACGTGTTTCAGGAGGATCTGGCGCCCGAGATGATCTGTCTGACCGGACACCTCCAGGGCATGCCGATCGGCGTGATCGCCAACGCGCGTGGCTTCTTCCCGCGCGAGGGAGCGGCACCCCGGTTTGGCGGGATCATCTACACCGAGTCGGCCCAGAAAGTGGCCTACTTCCTCGAGAACCTGAACCGTCATCGCACGGCGATTTTGTTTGTGCAAGACGTCTCCGGTTTTATGGTCGGCACCGAGGCCGAGCACAGTGGCATCATCCGCGCTGGCGCGGATTTCGTCGAGGCGATGGCGACGGCCACCGTGCCCAAGCTCGTGTTGACGATCAATCATGCCAGCGGAGCCGGTTACTACGCGATGGCAGGTCAGGGGTTCGACCCCGACTTCATCTTCACGCTGCCCACCGGTCGCATGGGCGTGATGGAGGGTGAGAGCGCGGTGCAAGCGCTGTTTGCGCCGGAGCTGAAGCGGTTGGCGGAGGAGAACGCCGAGCCCGATGCGGATCTCAAGGCGCGGATCGATGCTGTGCTCGAGGACTACGAGCACGAGCTCGACGCCCGGGTTGCAGCGGCCAGGGGCTTTGTCGATGCCGTGTTGGCGCCGGAGACGATGCGCGACCGGCTGGCGTTCGCGCTCTGGGCGTCACTCCACAACCCGGGCCCGCATATCGGTCCGTTCGTGCTGCCGCGAGACCTATAGCCTACGGCGCTCGTTCGCCACGTACTTCGATCGGTTGTAACTCCAGCGTTTCGAACGGCATCTCGATGCCAGCTGCGCTCAACGCCTCGAACATCGCCTCGCGCAACGCAAACCGTTTCTTGATGTGGTCCCGCTCGTTCCGTAACCATGCTTGGAGCTCAAGCGCCACGTTGTAGTCGTTGAGGGCGGTCACGACGACCCGCGGCGGCGGTTCCTTCAGGAACTCAGCATCGTGGGCGACGAGATCGATCAACACCCGCCGCGCCTCCCCGAGGTTCGTATCCACCGCCACTGTGACGCCGACGTCGAGGCGCAGGTTCGGAAAGTTGGTGTAGGAGGCGACGGTCGAGTTGACCATCTCGTTGTTTGGTATGGCGAGCATCTTCCCGTCGCTCGTAATGACCCGCGTCGAGCGCATCGTGATCCGATCAACGCGACCGTAGTGGTCGCCGACCTCGATCAGGTCGCCGATCACAAACGGTCGGTCCCAGAAGATGAAGATCCCGGAGATGATGTTCGACAGCGCATCCCGGGCAGCGAACCCGATCGTCAGACCGAGCACGCCGACGCTCGTTACCAGCGACGCGGTGTTGACGCCGAACGCGCCGAGCGCGGCCACGATGCCGATCAGCAGCACGAAGTAACGGAGCACCGTCAGCGCGAAGCCCTGGGCCGTCTCGTCGAGCCGCGATCGGGCGAAGACCCGGCGCAGGAACGCCCGCAAGGCCAGCCAGACGACAATGAACACCGTCAACGTGACGAGCGCTGTCAAGGCGTTAACGAGGAAGCTCGTCAGTTGCGCGCTCACCGCGTCGGGCGCGAACTCGGCGCGCAGGCGCTCCGCGACTTGTTGGAGGATGTCCATCGACGAAAGCTACATCGAGCGCGTCGGTCGCGAAATCGCCCGCGGCTACTCGGTGCCCTCCGGGGAGCGTTTCTCCGCGCCACTCTCGAGATCCGCAAACGGGAAGTAGTCGAGCACGTCATACTCCCACACGTTGGTTGGGAAGATCACCACTAGCTCAGCTACTTGATCATCCAAGTTTTGGAACGAGTGCGGCACCATCGGCGGGATGTTGACGATGTAGGGCCCGGTCATCTCGAAGATATCGTCGCCCAGGGCGTACAAGACCTTCTGGGTCGAGGTAAGCACATGCGCTTCTTCACCCAGATGCGTGTGCATCGGGGGGGCTCCGCCGGGGGCGGTGTACGTAATCCCGATGGTCAGGTTCAGGTACCCGTGGCGTTGGCCTTCCATGACATGGACGAACTCGCCAGGGCCGGGATTGATGACAACGAGATCGTCTTTCGACAGCGCGAAGTCTTCGCGCTCGGTCATCGCCGGCGGTTTGAACGCGCCGGGAACTCGGCGCGTCTCGATCACGCCGTGCGGGTGATGCTGAGCATGCAACGCCAACCTCGCCTCGTCGACGTCGACGATGAGCTCTCCATGCTCGACGCGGGCTTCGTCCGGCTCGCCACCTTGGTACGTGACGACCGGCTCGGGCAGCAATGCGGATGGCTCTTCTGTAACCGGCGGACCCTCGGGTGCGGGCGCACAAGCCGTGATGGCTAAAAGCAGAGTAGCTCCGGTCAGATCGATCAGTCGTCGTGGCTGCATCGTTAAACCCCTTCGGCGATGAGTTAGCCAGCGTGTTTCGGCGTGACCATATTGAGGTTCGCGATCACGGTCAATCCTCGAACCGATGGTGATCGACGATGGAACGTAAAATCAAGTTCTATCAACCGCGGGTCATCCGCGCGACGCACTGGCTAAACGCGGTCCTGTTGCTCGGTATGATCGCCAGCGGCTTGCAGATCTTCCATGCCTACCCGGCGTTTGCCGAGCGTGGCGAGACGTTTTGCTGCTATCCGTTTGCCGGCTTTCGCTTCCCTGAAGCCGTGCGGCTCGGTGGCTGGTTGGCCGGTGGCCTGCGGTGGCACTTCTTCCTCATGTGGTTCTTCATCGTCAACGGGCTGGTGTACGGTGGGTATCAGCTCGTCAGCGGTGAGTGGCGACGGCGCTGGTTCAGGTTGCGCGACCTCAAGGGCGCGTGGCACATGCATCTCTATTACCTGCGGTTACGCAAAGACAAACCGCCGTACGAGATGTATAACGGACTTCAGAAACTCTCATACAGCGGAACGATGACGCTGGGTGTGTTGGCGGTGTTCAGCGGATTCGCGCTCTGGAAGCCAGTCTCGCTCCCGTTCCTAGCCGACATGATCGGTGGCTATGCCTGGGCTCGGTTTTGGCACTTTCTGATCGTGTGGGCGTTCGTCGCGTTCCTGGCGGTTCACCTGTTCATGACGTTGGTCGTCGATCGCGAGTCGACGCGGTCGATGATCGTCGGCACGTATCGGGAGAAGCCGGATGGAGAGTAAGCAGCGCGAGTCGGATCGAAGGCAGTTCCTGAAGCTGGCGGGCGCAAGCGCACTCGGTCTGTGGACCGCCGGCTGCGGCTGGCGCGGCGGGCCGTTCGAGGACGTCTTGCAGTGGTGGTGGAACCCGAACGAGCTGCTGCAGAAAGCGCTGACGACGCCCAGACGCAGCGCCAAGCTCTACCCACCCGGGAGCGAGACGGCCACGTTCCCGACCTACTACATCAGCGACTCCGTGCCGATGACCGACACCGCCGCGTGGCGGCTCGAGATCGGCGGAATGGTCGGACGACCGCTGTCGTTGTCCCTGGACGATTTGTTGAAGATGCCGATGACGACGACGCGAGTGCGCCATTACTGCATCGAAGGTTGGACGGGGGTGGCCGAGTGGAGCGGCGTTCAGCTGTCACACCTGGCGGAGCTGGTCGGCGTCGACCCGGCGGTGAGGTACGTTGATTTCCGCTCGTTCGACGACGGGTACTGGTCGAGCTGGGACCATGAGACCGCGCTCCACCCGCAAACACTGATCGCCGTCGGCATGAATGGCGCACCGCTCGATCCCGGTCACGGCGCACCGGCGCGCTTGTACTCGAGCCTCAAGTACGGTTACAAGAGCGTGAAATACCTGACCGAGATCAACTTCTTGTCGCACCGCACCGGTGGCTACTGGGAGGACCGGGGGTACGACTGGTACGCGGGTCTCTGATGTCGAAGCGAATGATCCTCGTGATCCTTGTCGTGGTCGCGGCGTTTGCCATCGTCGTGGGTGGGATGTTGTGGCCGCGGCCGCAGTTTCAGCGCGGTCCGTGGGCCCCCGCGCCGGTAGACACGATCACCGCTGAGCCCTAGAGGTTTCACCGTGCGGACGGTTCTCTACTCCGCGTCGTAGCTCCGGATCGCAGACACGATTTCGGCTGCCGTCAATGGGCCCGCCGCCTCGGTATCGGTGTGCGATGCGATCATCGTCCGAAACTCGATCGCCGCTGCCGGACCGACAGTGAGCCCGCGTGCGCTAGCAATCCTCTCGATCGCATCGTCCTGGGCGTCCGTGGTCGGTGGAGCGATCGCCAGGTAGTCCCAGCTGTCGCCGCTCAGGTGGACGTACCACTGCGTGGTCGGTGCGCCGGCCTCGGCAGCGATCTGTTCGCGGTCGGCCATCCACGAAAGAAAGGCCAAGTGTTGGCCCGGGGCGACGTGATAGATCGAGATCGTCACCGGCTCCACGTCGTCCTGCTGCGCGGTCGCCGTGGTCGAGGGAGCATCGGTTGATCCGCTCGGCCGCCGGTCGCACCGCGCCCCGCTCAACACAATCGTTGCCAACAGACCGAGAACCCACACCCGGTTGTGCATGTCGCCTCCGAGGTTGCATCTGCTTTAAAAGTCTTTCGCGTAGCTGAATAGGCGAGTATAGCTTCGCCACTTATGGGTCGCGAAACGATCCGCATCGCTTGTGGCCAGGGTTTCTGGGGCGACCGGCTGGACGCCCCGATCGAGCAGGTTCGCCGTGGACCGATCGACTACCTGATGCTCGATTACCTGGCTGAAGTCACCATGTCGATTATGCAAAAACAGCGTTCACGCGATCCGTCGCAGGGGTACGCTCGTGACTTCGTTCCGCTGCTCCAGGAAATCTTTCCCGACATCGTCAAACGTGACGTGCGCGTGTTGTCAAACGCCGGCGGCGTCAACATCGAGGCGTGTCGCGACGGATTGATAGAGGCAGCGCGCCAGGCTGGCGTCAGCGGTCGGGTCAAGATCGGCACCGTGATCGGCGACGACATGCTAGATCGGTTGCCCGAATTGATCGACGATGGACACGCGCTGACCAATATGGACGACGGCCGCCCGCTGTCGGAAGTACTGGACAGAGTCCAAAGCGCCAACGCCTATATCGGCGCTGCACCGATCGTCGAGGCGTTGAGACAGGACGCGCGGGTGGTGGTGACCGGTCGTTCGACCGACACGGCGCTCACGTATGGGCCGATGATCTACGAGTTTGGCTGGGCGGCGGACGACTGGGACCGGATCGCACACGGTATCGTGGCCGGCCACATCAACGAGTGTGGCGCGCAGGCTTCGGGCGGCAACTGTCTGGTCGATTGGGAATCGATCCCCGATCTGGCCGATATCGGCTATCCGATTGTCGAGGCAGGGTCGAATGGGGCCTTCGTTCTTACCAAGCACGAGGGCACCGGCGGCCGCATCACGCCGGCGATCGTCAAGGAGCAGATCCTGTACGAGATGGGCGACCCGACCGAGTACATCACCCCCGATGGCGTGGCCGACTTTACTACCATCTCGCTCGACGCCGACGGACCGGATCGGGTCAGGGTCTCGGGGGTAAAGGGAGCCTCGCGCACCGACCAGCTCAAGGTGTCGATCAGCTACCGTGCCGGGTTTAAAGCCGTGGGAACGCTGGTCTACGCCTGGCCCGACGCGGTCGCGAAGGCGCAACGCGCGGATCAGGTGTTGCGCGAGCGGCTCGAACGATTGGGGCTCGCGTTCGACGTCATCCGAACCGAGTTCGTCGGCTGGAACGCGACCCACGGCGAGTTGGCCGGCCCACCGGACGAAGGCGTTCCCGAGGTCGAGCTTCGGGTCGCGGTACGGGCGGCCGAGCGCGCGCCGGTCGACCGGTTTACGCGTGAGATCGCGCCGCTGATCCTGTCCGGTCCGCCCAGCGTCACCGGTTTCGCCGGCGGTCGCCCGCGGGTTCAAGAGATCGTCGCCTACTGGCCGGCGCTCATTGATCGCGATCAGATCGAACCGCGTCTAAGTGTAGAAGTAGTCGAGGCGTGACAACTGATCTAGTAGAAGGAGGCACAAGCATGAAACGTTTGTACAGGAGATCGCTTCCGCTCGCGCTATTGGTCTTATTCGCTACCGGTGGTGTCGCGGTGGGCCAAGAGGAGATGGTGTCGCTGGATGCATCCGTCCTCGGCGACGAGCTCCGGACCCAGGCCGAGCGCGATCAGGACGAGTACCGCAAACCGATCGATGTTTACAGCTGGGTGGGCATCGTGCCAGGAATGACGGTCGGCGACGCGTATCCGGGCACGGGGTACAACACCCACCTGCTGTCCCGACTCGTAGGCGACGAGGGGCGAGTAGTCAGCATTCTCGAATTTATTGAGGGGTTGACGTTTGAGGGTGTCCCGGAAGCGATCGATGTCACCCTTCGCAAGCGCGTAGCAGAGAGGGGACTCGAGAACGTCGAAGTTGTGTCCCGTTTCGCCGACGTTCCTGATGCCAGCCTGGACGCCGTGGTCATCGTCCGCAACTACCACGACGTCGAGTGGGTGTTCGAGGAGTACTCGCGCGAGGAGACGGTGGCGCACCTGCTTCGCTGTCTCAAACCGGGCGGAGTCGTTGGGATCGTGGACGTGGCTACCGATCGGCCCGGATGGGACGAAGAAACTCATCGTCTCAATGCGTCGGTTGTAATCGAAGACTTCGAGAATGGCGGCTTCGAGCTCGCCGAGACGTCGGACATGCTGGCCAACCCGGACGATGACCATAGCGTGTCGGGCTTCCAGGAAGGGCGCTACAAGATGGATCGGTACCTGCTCAAGTTCCGTAAGCCGGTGCCGGCGGAGTCGTAGTCGCGCGGTCGTGACTTCGGCGTCCAGCCCCGTAGTCGTCAAAACGACAGGTGCGGTCGCGACCGTCACCCTGAACCGTCCCGATCGCCTGAATGCCGTCAGCTTGCTGCTCTACGACGAGCTGACGGATGCGCTCGACGCGATCGAAACCGACGCTGCTGCGCGTGCGGTGATACTGACCGGTGCCGGGCGCGCGTTCTGCGCCGGGGCGGACTTGAAGGAACATGGCGCCGGAGACACCGCCGGCTCCCGCGGGGCGTACGTCGAAGTCGGCCAACGCGTGCACCGGCGATTGCAGCTTCTGTCGAAGCCGATCGTGGCCGCCGTCAATGGCGCGGCGGTGGGTGCCGGTCTGGAGCTGGCGCTGGCATGCGATCTGGTGATCGTCGCCGAAGACGCCAAGCTGCGGTTCCCCGAGCTGGCCTTTGGCACGTTTGTGGGCGGCGGGACGACGTACACCTTGGTCCAGCGGATCGGGCTGACACGCGCCAAGGAGCTGATCATGCTGGCCGAGTTCTTCTCCGGCCACGACGCCGCCGAGATGGGACTCGCCAATCGTGCCGTGCCTGCCGATCGCGTGCTCGAGGTCGCCCGTTCGCTGGCCGAGCAGCTCGCGACCCGGGCGCCATTGTCGCTGGCATTGGCGAAGCGTCTGCTCGACAAAGCGCGCCACGTCGATTCGGAAACCGCCTTGTCCCTCGAAGCCGATGCGCTACTCGATTGTCTGGCGTCAGCCGATTGGGAGGAGGGTCAACAAGCTTTCAGAGAAAAGCGGCCACCGCGGTTCACCGGGGATTAGTTTCCGCACTCGTGTTTTGTTGGGATCAGACTGGAGGTTGGAGAATGAAGCAGCTGTTGGGGGTTGTCGCTCTTTCGTTTGTAATCGTTTTGGTCTCGGGAGCGCCGGCAGCTGCCCAGGCGCTGAGCATCGAGGGGACGTACCGGCTGGTCGCGCGGGATCTTCCGGACGGTACCCGAGTCGAATCGCCGGCTCTCGACGGTTTGCTCACGTACACCAAGACCCTTCGGAACTTCAACATCTACTGGAAGGATGCGGACGGGAAAACCACTTCCATTTCCACGATTCGGAAGTACACGCTGACCGAAGATGGATACTCCGAGACGAACGTCTTCCACATGGCCAATGACGAGATCGGCGGTGCCGGAATGAGCTACGATTTTTCCCCGGTGAGCGGTGGCAGCTCGGTCAACATCGAAGATGGCAGGATCGAGTTCGATCTGCCGTTGTTCAATGAGCCGCGAGTCGTTTTCGAGGGCGATATGTTGACAGCGAGCGTAGAGGGTGAGTTCGTCGACCATTGGGAGCGCGTCGAGTAGCTCGACTGAAACTGTCCAATCGGGACGATGTGAAAAACCCACTTCAAGCGATCTTCGAGCCGCGCTCGGTGGCGGTGATCGGCGCGTCCCGCAACGCCAAGAAACGCGGCTACCAGGTGATTCGTGCGCTCCAACGGGCCGGCTATGGTGGCAGGGTCTATCCCGTGCACCCGGACGGCGGCGAGATACTCGGCTTCCCCGTTGTGACCTCGATCGATCAACTCGATGACCCGCCCGACCTGGCCTTTATCGCCACCCGCGCCGAGACCGTGCCGGGAATCCTTGAGCAGTGCAGCGGCGTGGGAATTCGCGGTGCGGTCGTACCGGCCGTCGGATTCAGGGAATCGGGCCCAGAGGGGGAGGCGCTCGAGCGGGAAATCGCCGCCGTAGCGAGCGGCAGCGCAATCCGCGTCGTTGGCCCGAACACGTCCGGCGTTCTCAATACGACGATCGGGCTAAACCTGGTGGGAGCGGATGGAATACCCGCCGGCGGATTGGCGATCGTCGCGCAATCCGGGAACATCGGTTTGGCGCTCATGACCGAAGCCGCGTCGTTTGGGCGCGGTGTGTCGGTGTACGTCGGGGTCGGGAATGAGTGCGATGTCGCGTTTCACGAGTGTCTCGAGTATCTGGCGGACGAGTCACATACTCAGGCGATCCTCATGTATGTCGAAGGGTTCCGAGACGGGCGCCGATTCATCGAGACGGCGTCTCGTGTGAGTCGCAACAAGCCCATCGTGGTGCTGCGAGGAGGTCGGCGCGAGTCCGGTCGCGAAGCGGCCCGATCGCACACCGGCGTCATCGCCGGCGCGTACCCGGTGTTTCGAGCGGCAATGCGGCAGGCGGGCGTGATCGAGGTCGAGCGCACCGACGAGCTGCTACCGGTGGGGATGACGCTGGCCGAGCAACCGCCGATCCCCTCGGGTGCGGGTGTCGCGGTGCTGGCCGATGGGGGTGGCCATGCGACGTTGGCCGCGGATGCGTTGTCGGCGCTCGATGTGCCGCGAGCCGAGCTGTCACAGAAAACGCGTGACAAGCTGCGGTCGCTGCTGGGCCCGGCGGCGAGCGTTCGCAACCCGGTCGACCTGGCTGGCGCTGCAGACACGTCGCCCGAGGTCTTCACCGCTGCGCTGGAGGCGATCTATGCGGACCCTGCCGTGGGCGGTGTTCTCACAGCGGGATTGTTTGGTGGCTACGCGATTCGGTTTGCCGATGAGCTGGCCGAGCCGGAGTCTGACGCCGCCAGCGCGATGATCGAGATCGTCCGCGAAGCTGGCCGACCACTCGTCGTTCACACTCTATTTGCTACCCATCGAACGGAGGCTCTCGAAAGATTGTTGGCCGCTGGCATCATGGTCGTCGATTCGCTGGAGGTCGCGGTGCGCGCTATCGCTTCGGCGTCGCTTTGCGGTCAAGTCTTGGGCGACGCATCGTCTGCGGACCTCATCGCGAGCTGGATCCCGCGAAGTCGAGATTCGCGGACGCCCGAATCACCGGTCATCGCCACGGCTCGCGAAGAGAGCCGTACGGTTCTGACGGAGCCCGAGGCTCGGGAGGTTGCCGCCGCGGCGGGTGTTCCGGTTGTTGCAGCGACGTGGTGCCGATCCCCGGAAGAAGCCGCCCTGAGGGCCGACGAGACCGGCGGCCCGGTAGCGGTCAGGGTGGTCTCGGCGACCATCTCGCACAAGACCGAAGCCGGTGGCGTGGCGCTCGACGTGATCGGGGGCCAAGCGGCGAGTGAGGCATACAAGCGAATCGTCGCGGCGGTGCAAGCGTACGCCGCTTCGCGGAGCCTCGAGCCCGACGTTCGCGGCGCACTGGTGTCGGCGATGCTCGAGCCCCCGATCGCCGAGCTCTTGATCGGGGTCCGTCGCGATCCCGAGTTTGGTCCGGTCGTCGTCGTCGGCCCCGGCGGGGTGGCCGTCGAGTTGTTCGGTGATCCCGCGATCCGCGTCCTTCCGGTGACCGCCCGCGAGGTCGCGACGATGTTCAGCGACCCATCGGTGGCGCCCGTGCTCGGTGGTTACCGCGGTCGCCCCTCGGCCGACCACCAGGCGCTCGTCGATCTCACCCTGAGCCTGGTGACCTGCTTCGAAACCCACCCTGGAATCTCGGAGATTGAGATCAACCCCGTCTTTGCCTACTCCGATAGTGCCGTTGCAGTAGACATTAGAGCGTTTCTTGACACAAGTGCGCCTTTCTGTTCATAATCTGGCCAATCTGAGAGAGGGGTCGTACACCCGGGAGGTGCTTAATGACACGACGAACGTTCGGAGCAGTCCTTTGGAACGTCGTTTTCGCCAGCCTGTTAGCACTCTTACCCGCCCAAGCACTTGCCCAGCAAGGCGTCATCGTAGGGACAATCACCACCGGAGAAGGTGAGGTGATTCCGGGCGCCGACGTATCGATCGTCGGTACTGCTCGAGGTGCGGTGACGAACAACCTGGGTGAGTATCGGCTCTCGGCGCCGTCCGGGGTCTACACGCTCCGGGCGCGCTCGTTCGCTCACCAATCCGCCGAACAACAGGTCATCGTCGAGCCCGATCAGACGATCTCGGTCGATTTCACGTTGGCTCCCGCTCCACTGCTGGCTGAACAGATCGTTGCGATCGGCTCGCGAACCACGCGCAGCGAGGTCGACACGCCGGTGCCGGTGGATGTGCTATCCTCGGAGGAGATCAAGATCTCCGGCCAGACCGAGGTCAATCAGCTGCTCGCGGTAGCGATACCGAGTTTTAACGCGTCGCACCAGACGATTTCCGACGGGACCGATCACATCAACCCGGCCAGCCTGCGCGGTTTGGGTCCGGATCAGGTGCTTGTGTTGGTCAATGGCAAGCGCCGCCACCCGAGCGCACTGGTCCACGTCAACGGCACCTTTGGCCGTGGTACGGTGGGTGTCGATCTGAACGGTATACCGACAGCGGCGATCAAACGGATCGAGGTATTGCGTGACGGCGCGTCCGCTCAGTACGGCTCGGATGCGATCTCCGGTGTCATCAACATTGTGCTCGAGGATCAGGTCGAAGCGCTCCAGATCGACGTCCAGGGTGGTGGAACCGGGGAAGGCGACGGCGAGCAGCTCAAGGTCGACGCCAACTACGGCTTCTCGATCGGCGACAACGGTTACTTCAACGTGACCGGGATGTACCTCGATCGCAACCGGACCGATCGCTCTAATCCGTGGACGGGCGACATCTTCCCCGGCATCGAGGGCACCGCGGCGACTGACGCCGAGCTGAGCCGACGCGGGCTCACCCGCCGCGACTTCTCGATGAAGACCGGTCAAGGCGAGGCGCTGGTCGGGATGGGGTTCTGGAACTCGGTCTATCCGATCTCGCAAAGCGCCGAGGTCTATGCCTTTGGCGGGTTGTCGCACCGCGAGGGGTTTGCGACCGGCTTCTACCGCCTTCCAAATCAGCCCGAGCGCGTGGTGCCCGAGATCTATCCAAACGGGTTCCTGCCCCAGATCAACCCCAAGATCAACGACGCCCAATTCACCGGTGGCGTGCGCGGCTCACGGAACGGTTGGGACATGGACTTCAGCGTGACCCACGGTCGCAACAGCTTCCTGTTCAACGTGGAGAACTCGAACAACGCCTCGATCGGGCCATCGAGCCCGACGACGTTTGATGCCGGCGAACTCAAGTTCGAGCAGACGGTTGGCAATCTGGACATCGTGCGGCTGATCGATACCGGTGGTGCGGTAAAGTCCGCATCGCTCGTGTTGGGCGGCGAGTACCGTCTCGAAAACTACGAGATCGCCGCCGGCCAACCGGAGTCGTACCTGCTCGGCAACGGCGGCGACGAGCCCGGCGTCGACTTTGTCACGCTGCCAAACGGGCAGCCCAAAGACCCGGGTTCACAAGTGTTCCCCGGATTCCAGCCAGCGAACGAGGTCGACCGGTTCCGCACCAGCATCGGCGGTTATGTCGGTCTGGAGACCGAGCTGAGCGAGCAGTTCCTGCTCGACGTCGGCGGGCGGTTCGAGAACTACAGCGACTTTGGCAGCACCCAGACCGGCAAGATCGCGGCCCGGTATCAAGTCACTCCCGAAGTCGGGATCCGCGGCGCGGTGAGCAACGGATTCCGCGCTCCGTCGCTTCAGCAGTTCTGGTTCAACAACGTCAGCATCCAGTTCTTGTCGACTCCCGAAGGACTGGAGCCGACCCGAGTGCTGACGAGCAACAACGCGAGCCCGGTCACGAAGGCGTTCGGTGTCCCAGATCTCAAGGACGAGACGTCGGTCAACATCAGCGCCGGTGTGACGGTCAGGCCGCAACCGAATCTGTCGATCACCGCCGACTTCTACCGCATCGACATCGATGATCGGATCGTGCTCACCAGCCGGTTCGACAGCGGCGACCCGATCGTCGCCCAGATCTTGCAGCCGTTCGAGCGCGATGGCGTTGGCGCGGCGCAGTTCTTCGCCAATGCTGTCGATACCGAGACACAGGGTGTCGATTTCGTCGTGTCGTACGCGACGCAAGTTGGGCTCGGGACGCTCGATCTTTCGGGTTCACTCAACTTCACCGATACCGAGGTCAAGCGGACCAACGTACCGGCTGAAATGGCGCAGATTTTCGCTGGCGGTGACCTCGACGCGGTGCGGTCGACGCTGTTCAACCGCGAGGAGCGGAATCGGCTCGAGAGCGCGCTGCCTACAGAGAAGCTCAACCTGTCAGCTCGCTACACGCAGGGCCCGTTGAGCTTATACGGCGCAGCGGCGTTCTTTGGCGAGATCGAGTATCGGCCGACCAACCCAGACAACGACGAAACCTTTGGCGCCAAGACGATCTTCGACATGGACATCTCGTACGAGCTAACCAAGGGCGTGCGGGTGGCGTTTGGCGCCAACAACTTGTTCAACACGTTCCCGGACGAGCATCAGAAGGACGCCAACTTGTCGAACGGTCGGTTTGTGTACAGCCGGCGAGTCACACAGTTCGGGAGCAACGGCGGCTTCTACTATGGTCGGATCCGGTTAACACTGTAACGGTCAGGCCGACGGAGGAGAGGAGATCGTGTTAATGAATCACTGGACAAAGATCGGGGTTGTCGGCCTGGGGCTCTTGGCCTTAGCTGTCAATCCGGCTATCGCACAAGAAGAGCAGGCCGCCTACGCCGAGGAGCCGGAGACCTACGCGGTCATCGAGGAGGCGCTCGGGGCGGGCCCGGAATCGATCGCGGCCGGCGCCGCGGTGATGGATTGGGAAGGCAACACGCTCAAAGAGGGCACCAACGGTTGGACCTGCATGCCGCCGCCGCCGGGGATCGAGTCTGGCCCGATGTGCCTCGATGAGGCGTGGATGGCCTGGGCCCAGGCGTATGGAGCCAAAACCGATGTCGTGATCGACAAGGTCGGAATCGGCTACATGCTCAAGGGCGACGATGGGGCCAGCAACACCGACCCCTACGCCGAAGGGCCGACCGATGACTGGGTCGAGACCGGTCCGCACCTGATGGTCATCGTTCCGGATGCCACCGCGTATGATGCTCTGTCGACCGACTACACGACCGGTGGGCCGTGGGTCATGTGGGCCGGGACGCCGTACGCTCACATTATGGTCCCGCTGGGAGACGTGGAGTAAGACGCGCTGCCAGCGAAGCGGTCAGAGGCTCGTTGGGGTCGGCGGAGAGATCTGCTGGCCCCTTCGGGTTTTTTGGGGGTGCTCCCTACATGTCGATGACGAGCGCTAGCGTGAAGATCGAGTCGACCTCGTCGAGCGGGGCCAGCACGAACGTTTCAGTAGGTGCGCCAACCAACGTCACCAACGGGATCAGGCTTTCCGACGGCTGGTTGTCGAACAGCAACTGATAGCTGGCTTTGAGCGCCAGGTTCTCGCTCATCGAGACCGCCAGTGAGTTGATGAAGTCGGTCCGGAAGTCGGAGCCCTGGTTCAAGTTCTCGTCCAACAGCAATACGCTGTCGAAGCGCGTGTTGCCGGTCAGTTGGCGCCAGTAGTCCCAACCGATCCGCAGTCCGCCAAACTCGTCGTCGTCGCCTTCCACGTTGTCTTGAGACGTGAACGTGACCCCGTAGTCGGTGCGAAAACCCGAGACATCGTTCTCGAACCAGATGTTCCCGATCCCGCCGACGCCGGTATAGCGATTCTCGATGCCGGCGAACGTATTTCGATCCCACCCACCGCCGACAAACCAGAAGAAGCGGTCGGTGATGTCGCGGTCGTAGCGCGAGCGAAGGAAGTAGTTCTCGGCGGTGACCTCTTCGTCGGATTGCTTGGCGACTCTGAAATCTTGTGAATCGCCGACCGCCGTTCGTTCAAAAGTCGTCGATTCGGTCCGGATCGCGCCGGCGTTAAAACTGAGCCGGGCGCTGGCCCACAGGTACTCCAGCAGGTTCTTGCCGCCCAGCGTGTTCGACCTCGCGTTCCCCTCGGTCAAGACGAAAGTGATCTCGGCGACATCGTGCCAACCGAGTTCGGGCTCGTCGTCCTGCGCGGCAGTCGTGGCCGAGATCATGAAACTGAGAAACACTGCGATGCAGGTTGCCCGAGCGTACGTCATGTCGATCGTCCTCCTGAATGAGACGGATTGTCCGGTGTCGAAAGCGGTTGTCAAAGCGGGCACTCTAATGATCGCAAACTAGCTTGGTGGTAACGATGCCGGAAGTCGATCTCCGCCGCCTGGCCCACGCTCGATCGGGAGACAAGGGTGATACCGCCAACGTCGGCGTGATCGCGTACACGCCGGAAGGCTACGCTTTTCTAAGAGAACACCTGACAGCCGATCGCGTGGCAGACCACTTTGGAGGCATGATCAAAGGTCCGGTCGAGCGGTTCGAGCTCGACAACTTGGGCGCGCTGAATTTTCTACTGCATGGCGCACTGGATGGCGGTGGAACGGTGAGCCTGATGACCGACGCCCAGGGGAAGGTGTACTCGACCGCGCTCCTCAGGATGCGGCTCCGGGTGCCGAAAGCTGTGCTCGACTCGATAAAGCGGTAAGCACACTCGCCCCGCAACAATAAAGCGAGTAGTATCAACCTGCTTCCGAGTGGGACCGGCCGCTCTTCTTTACAAAACCAAGGAGGTTAGCAATGGCGCGGAAAACCGCGTGGGTCGTCTTTGCGCTTGTAATGGTCGTTGGTTTGATGGGTACCCCCGCCGCGTTCGCTCAGGACGACGACGGGCCCGCCAACCGAATCATGACGGTTACTACGTTCAAGGTCCCGTTTGGGGATCGCGGTACCGTATTCCCGTGGATGGAGCAGTACTTCCATCCCGGCGGTCTGCTCAATCCCAACGTGATCAACTACCGCTGGATGGTCCATAACTGGGGGTCCAACGCATCGGCCGTCGTGATCGCGGCTGAGTATGCCAACTTCGAGGATATCCAGGCCGATTGTGGCCAACCGTGCGACGATTGGCAGGAGGCGAATCCGGTACCCGATGAGGGCACGCCGGAGCGCGAGGCGTACGATAAGGCGCAGGCGCTGTTCAACAAGTACTACGCTCACCATTCAGACGAGATCTACGTCTCGATGATGGAAGAGGGTAAGACCGAAGGACGCGTCGTGGGCACCGTCGGTACTGGCGAGGATGACGACGACGACGGTATGTAACGCTCCACTTAGCTCGCGCTAGAAACGGCGGTCCTGGGGGTGAGCTCTCGGGACCGTCTGCTTTTTATGTCTGCCCACGCCGGTCGTTATACGGGTAGCAAAACGACGCGAGGCTGTTGACGAATTCACAGGCTATCAGAGAGGCAGACATGAAACACCGAATCCGGAACGCTTGGACCGAAACCGCAGAATGGATCCTGGTGGGATCGTGCGTGTTGCTCCCGTTCATCCTGCTGAGCCCGATCGTCGGGCTGCTCTATCCGGCGCCGTTGGCTTGAGCGAAGCGTCGAGCACGCTGGGCTATACTGCGCCGGACCGTGTGGAGGAGTGGGCGGGGCGCTACGGGTCCGAGCTTCGCCGGCATCTCGGCCGGATGACGAACGACGCCGATGACGCCGAAGACATCCTGCAGCAGGTTTGGATCTCGGCGGTCGAGAAGCCGCCCGATGACGGGCCGGGGTCAAACGTGCGGGCGTGGCTCTACCGGGTGGCGACGAACGCCGCCCTCGACAACCTCGCCCGCAAGCGGTTTTCTCGACGCGCACTGCAGGGTGTCGATCCCGGCGCGACCGCCGGCGAGCTAGAGCCGCCCGACGCGGGGTTCTCGGGCCTTGACGAGGAGACGCGGGCCCGGGTGCGGGAACAGTGCGCCAAGTTGCCGACAAAACAGCGCGAAGCGGTTTGGTTGCGCTGGGCCGAGGGGCTCGACTACCCAACGATTGCACAACGGCTGGGCTCGTCCATCGAAAGTGCCAGAGCCAACGTGCATCACGGGATGAAGAAATTGCGCGAGAGTCTATTCGACATTTGGGAAGAAGAGGTGGAGCGATGACGAGTGAGCCGTGTCGGGTTTCCGAAGAGCAGGTGCTCGCGTTTGTAACCGGCGACATGGACCAGAATGCGAGCCTGGCGCTGGCGGAGCACTTGGGTGAGTGTCGCGGGTGTCGCGATCAGGCCACCGAGTACACGTCGCTTCTGGGGGGGCTCCAGGCGTGCAGCGCCGAGGAGGCGGTGCACTGGCACCGCTTCGAGACGCCGTTCGGGATGATGAGCGTCGCCGCGACCGGCACCGGGTTGTCCCTGTTGTCGTGGCGTCAAGCCGAACCCGACCTGTTCGTGCACCAGCTTGGATCCGTATACCCCGACCGGCCGGCGATTCACGACGCCGAGCGGTTGGCCCAAGCCGAGTGCCAGCTCCATGAATACTTCGCCGGCGAACGGTCGCGGTTTGAGTTGCCGGTCGACCTGACTCGGTTGACCGGTTTCGAGCAAGAAGTTCTCGAGTGCGTGCGGACGATTCCGTACGGTGAGGTCGTTCCGTACGGTGAGGTCGCGCGGCGGATCGGCAGTCCAAAGGCTGCCCGCGCGGTCGGGAATGCTCTCAACCACAATCCAGTCGCGATCGTGGTGCCGTGTCACCGGGTGGTGCGCGCCGACGGCTCGCTCGGTGGATACGGTGGCGGGGTCAGCTACAAGCGGCGCTTGCTGTCTCTGGAGGGCACACCCTCGCTTTTTTCGAACTAGCTTCGTGGACGTTATGGTCCGTGTTTCCGCCATACAGCTAGACGTCGGCGTCGACGAGACGACGGACGAACGCATCGCACGTGCGTCGGCAATGGTGCGCAAAGAAGCCGGTACTGGGGCCGATGTCGTGTTGCTTCCCGAGATGTGGCTGCGCGGCTGGTTCGACTTCGATCACTACGCGGAGATCGGGCAAGCGGTGGACGGTTCGATCGGGCAGGCGATGTCGGAGCTGGCTAGGGAGACGGGTGTTCTGCTGGTGGCGGGATCGATCGTCGAGCGGGA
>JBFGIA010000014.1:0-30853 GCA_041577935.1 Gemmatimonadota bacterium
CGACCAGAGCAACGTCACTCGCGGTAATGAAGTTGAGGCGTGAAATCACCGTCTTGAGGTCAATCAAGGCCTCGGTCTTGCGCAGATTCTCCACCGTATCAACGCGGATGATGTCGTTCTCGAGCCGGACCTCGAGGCCGTTCGCATGCATGAGAGTGACCAATGCCTCATCCCACGGTTGCTCCCGAATGTCAGCCGTTACCAGGACGTTCCTAACGCCAGATCCGGCGACAATCGACCGCCCTCCTATCTCTCCAAACGCTCGGATCACGGTGCTGATCTCGGTGTTCTGGAAAGCGAGCGTGACGCGCTCGCCGTTAATCCCCGACAGACCGAGTTCAGCCATTGGCTGGGATGAATCCCCGGCGGGTGTCAGGTTCTGAGCGATCACCGCCCCTGATTGCGGTTCGGTCTGATCGTCGACCCTATTCGTCACGTAAGCCGAGAACGGTGCGCCGGGGTTTTCAAACGTCACTATTACGTCGGCCCCCTGTTGATAGATCGCGTACGACGTTACGCCATCCAGCGCGATATCGAACCGCACGCGATCCGGCGCTGGCGCACTCGTCACTACGTAGCGGATACCCCCGCGGTAGATATCGTCATACTCCTTTAACGGGATCAGCGGACGGGCGCCCACCAGTTCGACCGTCAGCTTCGGTGGCAGCGGCTCGAACTCGTCCCGGTACCGAACCGGTCCTGCCGAGTGAATGACAACGCGCGTGGCTTTACCGTCATCGATCACCCGGAATCCGACCACGTCGGTAGCTTGATCGAGCTCGACAGCGGTCCCAGCGGTTCCGGGACCGATGAGCCCTGCTGCAGCTAGCGCCATAAAGGCGACAGCACGGTGCGTCATACGCAGGATCACCGTGCACCTCCCGGTCGCACCGCATTCAACGCTCGATCGCTGTCCGCGCGGTCGAGTCGCAGAGTCTCCCGCCGCACCGACCCGTAATCATCGACTTCGAAGTCGGCCGACTCGGAATGGATCGCGAGTAGCCGGGCATTGCCGATCTTCTCGCCTACACGCGTGAAGTGCCCGCGCCGCATCGGGTCCTCCAGAACGACCAGGCTGTGGCCCGGTGCGCCGAGAAAGACGCCCGTCAACCTGAGCGTCTCGAATCGCGGACCCTCGCCGGGATCCGCACCTGACGTAAGCGGAACAAACGGATCGCGACGGCCCTCATCGTGATAGCTCGCCGGTTCAACGCGCACCATGTCAAGCGCCTCCGGCGCGGTCGTCTCCTGACCGAACACCGCTGGCGGCGCGATCGTCACCAAGACCCACAAGAGGAAACCCACCCGGATCACGTTTGATCCTCTCTCTCTATAGGGCGCGCAAACGCCGACAAGACGATCGTCGCCACGACTTCGTGCTTTGGCTCCTCGAAAGCTCCAGTTGGGGAAACGAGAACCCCTTCCAGCGAGACGATCATTGGCCGCACCATGCGGGGGAGATTGACGATTGCGGCGATGAATCGACCAACCTCATGGTACCGACCCTGGACTTGTAGATCGTATGGAAACTCGATCAGATCCTCCCCGGTGCGCGCATCGAGCGGCGTGAATTGAACGATCTCGACGTGCTCGGTTAGCGCCGCCGAGGACACTTGGGCGAGCAACAGCGGAACTTCCGCCGCGCTGGGCAAGAGTTCATCGTACGCCGCCATCGCAACCCGGTAGTCCGACTCACGACGTTTCAGATCGGCTACGCGTTGTGGCTGCGTCACCGCGCGGGCTTGGCGATTGGTTTGCTCGATCAGGCTCAGATGCTGTTCGGCTGCCAGTCGGTCCGACCGCAACGGAGACCATTCGTACTGGTAGAAAAGCACTGCAGCGCCGATGATCAACAGCACCGTTACAGCGGTTTTTTGCTGCCCGGGGTCGTCGAGTCCGAACATCAGTTGACCGTGAACCCGAGTTCGTCCAGAAAGATGGGGCCCAGATCGAACAAGCGTCCTGAACCGAGCGTCAGACCGCCCGATATGAATGACACGATGCTCCCCTGGTAGATGAGAGTCACGGCCGCATCGCCGAAGAACAGTGGTGGCGGAAGATCGAGCGGATTCTCGGGGCCCATCGGTTGCTGGTCGCCTCCGCTGTTATTGTTGTTTTGCTCGTCCTCGTCCTCAAAACCTGGAAACACGCGCGCGGTCGCCACTCCATCCTCTCCCGAAACACTGATCACGTCCGGGCCACGATAGGGTCGGTCAGAATCCTGGTCTGACTCGACCACCATCCGGACTCCGGCCACCGGTATCTGATTCGTGCGCGAAGCGAAGAACTGGGCGCGGACGACAGCCTGATTGGCAGAGTTCTGGATCTCGTCCAAGTCATTCAAGTCACAACTCGAAATCGTGGTCGCCAGGACAACCAGTGAAAGCCCAGCCAGCGTTTTCCTCATCCAATTCTGCATATCAATCATCCTCCGGCTGCGGTGATGCGATCACCACCGGCTCGTAGTTCTCAAACCTCGCTACGAGCGTGAACTCCTGGATCCGGAACGAGTCACGATCGGCGCGCAACACCCCGATCAACTCGACGTCGTCGAGCGTCGAAGACGCTTCCAAACCGCGCATGTACTCGGTCACCGCCGCAGCAGCGAAGGTCGCGCCTTCGATCCGGATCTGATTGGGCTGTAGCTCGGCCCGGTCGATTCGCTCCAGCCATGTGTATGGGGGTAGTGCAGTTGAAACGGTCTCCATCAACGCCGGCCAGTAGTCCCGTCCGTGTACTACGCCTTCCAAGCGCTTCAGTCGCACCGCCAACTGCCGCTGCGCGTCCTCCATTGCACGAACGTCCGCGAACACTTCGTGCAACCGTATCGAGTCTGACTGGGCTTCCACGATCGCGGCTCGAGCCTGGTTCATCGCTCGCCGTTCTCCGGAGTACAGCAGCACCGCTGTTAGCAGCAGTGCGCCGCCGACCCCGACGGCGACGAGCGAAGGTGACTGCGGCACCCAATCGAAGCGCAACTCGGGGATGCTCGGTCGACCACCGATGTGTGTCTTGGGGCCCTCGGGGGCGGGGACAAGATTGATGCGTACCATAAGCGTTACTAGGAATCGCCTCTCAAACCGAGCCCGATCGGAACCGCCAGGGTGGCGCGGTCGCGGGGCTCGATCGCGCTCGCCATCACGCTGGCGTCTTTCTCGAGCGTCCGGAACGGATCGAGATAGTTGACCGGGACCTGCAGGCTGTCGCTCAACGCGGAGCGGAGCCCCGGAATCCCAGCGCCCTCGCCCGACAACACGATCTCGGTGAGGTCTTTGTCTTCCTCGCTGGTGGAAAGAAAACCGCGGGCGCGTTCAACCGGCACGACCACGGTCGCCATTGCGGCGTCCAGAGCCTGACGCGCTTCGGGACCTAGTTCGTGCCCTCCGCGCAGCAGATCCTCGGCCTCTTCAGAGGTAATGCCCAGCGACGCCACCAGCGCCTCTATGAACTGCCGCTTGCCGTCGCTGGTGTCGCGTGTGAGGATCGGCCGACCGGCCTCGACCAGACTGATATTCGTGACCTCGTAGCCGACGTTTACCAGGCAATACACGCCGCTGCCAGCGTTCTCGTGGTTGTGCTCGAAGGCCGTCTGAACCGCAAATGCATCGATGTCGATCACTCCGGTACGGAAGCCGCTCTCCTGAAACAACCGGATCCGCGTCTCGACCAACTTCTTCTTGGCAGCCACGATCAAGACCTCCATCTGGAGGCCATCGCCGTCGGGATCGAGGATCTCGAAGTCGAGACTCACATTGTCCATATCGAACGGCACGTGTTGCTCGGCCTCCCACCGAATGACCTGACGAGCTTCCTGCTCACGCATGCGGTCCATCTTGACGCGCTTCACGATGACGTTGCGGCCCGACACGGAGGTGACTGCCACGCGGTCCTTGAGGCCAAGTCGCTCGCGGAGCGCCCTCAGCGACTGAACCACGAAGTGGTAGTCCATCACGTCACCAGCCACGATCGCTCCCGGCTCGAGCGGCTCACGCTCTAGCGTCAACACCCGGGCACGGGGGCCGTCGTTCTCGATAGCTGCCACGGTGATCTGCCTCGAACCGAGGTCGATCGCCAAGCAGCCTCGCGATCGCCGAAGAATCATCGAACCCTCTGGTCGGGGTACCCAAGGGGCCTCCGACCTGGCCTAGAGTCTCGATAACGCCCGGAAAGCCCTTTTCGGGGCCTTGCGGTCGTACCACAAAAACAGTCAAGTGCGTGGCCTCAGCCACGCGTCGCTAGCGGATAGGGCGGGTTTTCAGCTGTCTTGCCATGCAACTCCGGTGCCAGCCCCAGCGGGCTCATACGGGCGACTGAGGGCCATCTAGCGATACGCCATGCACATACCGGGTTGTGGCGGATTGCCGTCGGGTGGTCTGGTGGGCCGCCAAACCAGATTGTGTGTCTCGATACAACCCTAAACGGCGCTTTTCGTTGGCGTTTGTGGCGGAAAGCGGCGCGGTATTTGCGAACTCGATCGACGAGCCTCAAATGAAGCCGGATCGACTACCCCGCAGACCGCATGGGACCCAGCCTGGATCGAGGAACACACGGCTGGGTCACCGTGGAGTGACGCTCGCAGAAGCGGTCGTCGTCATCACCTTGATCGGCTTGCTCGCGGGGTTCTCGATTCCACGCTTCCTCGAGCCCACGCCGGCCTCCATAGTCAACGAAGAAGCAGAGCTGCTCGCGTGGACCCTGCGCTTGGCGCGCTATCGAGCAATCACACTCAGCCAACGAATTCACGTCGAGTTCGAACCCAACGACACACCCGACAGCTACACCGCGTACATCTCGGCCGCTGAACCGCCAGCACCAAGCGCGGGCGGCGTGGCCAAGACGCGGATCCCGTTCCCCGACATCGTGGGCGGCATGTCCGGGCGCGCGTTGCCCGATCGACTGACCTTCGAGTCGCCGGGCAACGGGATTGCACCACCGGCGGCAACGGGAGTAGGTCTGCTCGACGGAGGGGTTGACTTCGATTCTCGTGGCCGGGCGTTCTGGCCCGGCGCGAGCGACGTCAGTCTCGGGTTCGTCGTCGTTCGCCATCAGATGAGCGACGATGTTCGGGCAGTCACCGTGACCCAACACGGCGAGGTACGTGTGTGGAGACTAGACCAAGACGGCTGGCAGTAGTCCGATAGCGGCTAACGAGCTGACCAGGACAATCGACGCGGTCCCCCCAACCCTCCGGTCGAAGTCTGAATCGCGGTACACGAGTATTGAATGAGCACCTTGCCAGTGGCCACGTTGCGGCCGTCGTCGACCCGCCGCAGCATGACCACCGAACCAAAGATCTTGGTCTTGCCAGTCAGCTTATCGATCCGATCGGCGATCACGACGCCATTGAACGTCCCGCTGTTGATGTTGCCCAGCGTAGCCGGCGCATACGCGGGATCAGCCGCCACGACCGGGTCGTAAAGAGGATCACTCGGATCGTGCTGGCGCGGATCGTAGAGCGGGTTGTGGACGATGAGCACTCCCGACCCGTCGATGTCGCCGGAGCCAGCTCCGTTGGAACCGAAGTCATCGGTGATGTAGGTGACGCCTGACAACGTATCGGGTGGATCGGCGTCAAACTCCTGTCCGGTCTGTTGATACTCATCCAGCGCACCGGGGTCGAGCCCCAGGACCTCCTCGGGCGTGTTGAACATGATCGCCGGGTCGTGTGCGACGTAGGGTGGAACGCTATCCGCGTAGGCCTCGTCGCCCTCGAAGTCGACCGAGCCACCGGTGTCGATATCGTCGTCGGGATCGGTCAAGACAACGGCCGGCTTGTCGCCGCCACAGGAGTCATCGCCCGACGCATCGACCCCCGAGATCGTGACGTCGCCTCGAACCGTCATCCCCGAGCTGGACGTAAAAGGCGCTGCCGGTTGAAACGTCCCACCACCCACGCTCACCCGCAGTTCCTCAGAGGATTGGTAAGGTCCCCGAGTCGCCAACGAGCTCAAGATCCAAACCGGCTGCCCATCATCGTCGGTGTTGTATCCCGCAGTGGAGCTCCACGACACCGGCAGCTGACCGGCTCCGAAATCGAATGAATCGCGGGTGATCGCTACGCTGTAGTCGTAGCCACCGATCGAGCCTGCGACCGGCCAACCATTGTCTGGTCCGCTCACGCCAAAGTGCGCTACGGCGTGCTCGAGTCCAGCGTTGGCTGCAGCGCTGGCGCGGTTCGAGAGGTTGTAGAGCGCAGCGACCCGCACCTCGGTCGACGTCAGGATCGCGGCCGCGCTTCCGACCAGGGACAGCGCGACCAGCAGCGTGAGTACGGCTGGCAGCGCGAATCCCGCGTGGCCGAGCCTGCTCGTCGCATGTGTCCGCGTGCGTGTCATTCGTAGATGGCGTTCCGGACCGCAACCTGGGTCCGCAGCGCCCCCGGCATGGTGCCTTCGGGCATCTGATAGGTCATCGACACCGCAACCAATTCTATGCTGTCGACCGTTTGGGCTGCGGTCCCATCGGGATCAGCGAAGTACCCAAACGACAGGTCGGTCACGCCGTCCATAACTTCGACGTCCACCGCTTGCTCACGCCGAACCAGCGCCCCAGGATCGGCCTGGAAGAAGTACAAGACGTCTTCGGCCTCATCGTTCAGGTCACCGTCGGCGTTCAGATCAGCCGTCCATCCAAAGCTATCGGTCGTCCAGTGCGTGATCGTCGCACCGGTGATCCCACGCGGGTCGTAGCCGGCGTTTCTGGCCTCCCGAATCAGCATGTCGAATCCGGCGCGGGCGTTTTGTTCCGAGCGCACGCCGTCATTCTGGGCAACGTAAGCTTGGTGCTGGGCGACAAACTGGTTGAGTGCTGCGAGACCGAGAATCGCGATTATGACCAACGCGACCAGGAGCTCGATCAGAGTGAAGCCTGCGCTGGACCCGGGATTCGCCCTCAATCCCGACTCCTCATGGTGGCTGTCTGCACGCTGAACGTCTCGTCCCGCTCGCTCCACTCGGCCGCGATCGCGATCGTGGCCACGTTCTCCACCGGATCGTCGTTGGCCACCGTCCAGGTTCGCGTGAAGACGACTTCACCGACCGAGATTTGATCCGCCCCACCTTCGATGGCCGCAAACGGGGTCGATTGGAACTCCTCGACCTTTTCGTACAGCAGCTGATCGGCACGAGTGCGATTGCTAGCCCCGCGGTTGGCGTGGATCACCGTTAGCAACAGACCCGAGACTCCGAGAATCCCGATCACGAAGATTACCAGCGCCACCGCGAACTCGACGATCGTGAAGCCGTCGTCCGCGCTCGCGCGTCCGAATCTCGGCATCCTCACGGCGTCGGCCCTTCCCAACGGACGAGACCGCTCGCAAGAATGCTGACTCGCTGATAGGCCCGCCCATCGTCCAGCGCGATCGCCGTCGGGCCCTCGACCCGACCGTGAGGCTTGAACACGATCGCTCCGCTGTCGCTGCCCCCGATCGTCATCGCGATCCGATCTGGCAGGCTGACCGTCCGAAACACGGCCCAACCGGCGCCGCTATCGTACTGAACTTGATAGCTGTTTCCAGCCGAGACAGAGAACCGGTAATCCCGTTGTTCAGCGGTAGCCCGGCTGCGCGCTTCGACCAAGGCCGAGTGAGCACGGCGAGCCTCCCGAACTACGTCAAACGGCGAGGAGGAGGGGGCCAGGCTGGGGATCGCGACGGCCGCCAGGATCCCGATCAGAGCCACGACTGTGAGCGTCTCGACCAGCGTTATCCCGGTTTCGCGCTTCACGACTTGACCTTGGAGTGTCTTGCCACCTGCACGATGCATCGATCCCGAGCCTAGGTTGACGGCTTACATGCGATCCCGCGTTATGGAAGATGCAAACTCCGTTCCGATGCTCGCTCATAGGCTCCAAACCTGCGCAACTGTGAGAGTTACGACCGGCTGTGCCGGTCTTGAACGGTCACCGGACCTCCTGCCAAGCCGAAATCCGCAAACCACCCCCAGCATCGGACGAGATCCATGCCTCGACCCGCCGCTCGGCCGACCCCTGGACGCCGGTCGCCACCACCTTGAAACCACTCGGACGCGGTTCCCATCGAGCTCGATACGTGGCCGACCCGATGGTGCCGCGCACGCTGTCGGGCGTCGCGGCACGGGCGGGTTGTTGCGCCACCGCTGCCAACGCTTCCGCGAGCCCAGCCTCCGCGCCGCCGAGAGCGGCGGCAAAATCTCGGTGATGAACGGCAAGCTTGAGATCCAGCACGGCGGTTACAAAGGCCGCCGTGGATAGCGCACCGAGGACGATCAGCGCCCACAGCACCACCGGCAACGCGGTTCCGGCTGGTCGAGGGTTCACGGCGCTGAACCGTTCCGACGCGCCACGCGCCATCTGACCAGCATACCTCGACCGCTCCGTGGCGAAGCCAGCAGGGCGCGCACTTCGAACAGTCGAATCGCATCTGGATCGGGCGCCGCACCGAGTTCGGCGCCCAAACCATCGAAGTACCGGAAGCTGGCCGAATCAGGCCATGCGGCCGGCAAACGGGGGCCTCCATTGACGCCCCGCTTCCATGTTCCCGGCCCGACGGTATACGCGAGCCGCTCATTGGGGTTGCCGGCGGTTGGTATGATCGCGCCACTGGCGTTCCAGTCGGCGGAAAACTCCAGCGTCTCGGGCCCTGCGCGGCTGATCCCGGCGCCCGCCATCGATGTCGGGTCGTAACCGGCTCCGCGCAACTCCGCCGTCAAGAGGGTCGCCGCCGATCGTGTCTCCTGCCAAGCACGCTGGGATTCGAGCAGATCGGCGACGATTCGGTTACCGGTCCAACAAAGCGCGACCGCCGCGCCGGCGACGAACAGACCGACGGTTGCCGCCACCAGCAGCTCGACCTCGGTGAAACCCGCCTGCTTGAGGCGCGGCAACATCAACATCCTGCCACTGACTCACGAAAACGGCGAGTCACGAGTTTCGCGGTTGCGGGTGTCCGAAGCCCGGCCACGACGCGCACTCGAGCCTCGCTCAGACAGGGCGACAACCGCACCACACTCCACTCTATGGTGCCAGTCACCGATCCCCAGGCCAGCGGTGCGGCACCGACTCCCTCTCCGGCCGACCACGGACCCGCGCGCCAAGTTTCGACCCACGACTCAGCTGCGCTCAGCGCCAGCGCCGATCGGAGTGCGCGCTGGCGGGCCTCATAGGCATGAGTCGCGCTACCGGCGAGCGCCAACCCACCAACCGTGAGCAACACCAGCGCCACCGCTACCTCGATAAGCGTCCACCCCCCAAAACCACTCATCGATCCTCGATCGCGCCAGAGGGCAGCACGCGAAGCCCATACCAACGTCCATCCGGGTCGCTTCGCACACCGATCCACGTGGTGCTGTACAGATTGCTCGTGCCGCGCGGACTGAAGAGGATCTCTTGCCGGTGTGCGGTCGTCTTCAACGCCAATCCCGTTCGTAGCTCGCGACGCCGCAAAACCCGCCGATCGACATCTTCGACCTGATACGCCGAAACGAGCGTATCGAGCACGACCCTTACCGTCGCCCCGTCCAGGATCGCGTGCTGACGCGCTCCGGTGACGTCGCTGCGAAAAGTGCTGGCTGCCACGTACGCACCCAGCCGTCGCTCGACGCGAAACACGGCCGTTATAGTGAGCGAGAGGAGTATCGCCGCGACGATCGAAGCCGCGACGAGCTCAACAACGGTGACGCCCAGCTGGTTGCGAGTAACCATCGGGAGGGCGCCTAAGCAAAACGAGGACCGATGCCTATTCCTCGCGGTATGGAGGGTCGGGAATGCGGGAGAACCGGGCCAGAGTGTCAACAGCCCGACGGGCAACGACGCGAGGTTGTTGCCTCAAACCGGCCGGCAAACAAAAACGACGCAAGAGCCAAAGCCCTCGCGCCGCTTCCGTGGCCCGAAACTGACTTTCTAGATGACTACGGCGCGGCGACGCAGGCGCTGATCACGCCGACGTTCGAATCCACGCACCAGTCGTTGTTGCTCGAAGCGTGCTTCGCCGACATCGTGTAACCGGTCGGACCGCCTGAGTCAACGTCCAGCACGACACCCTGGGACGAAGTTTGGTTCAGAGCGGCCGGGTCGTCGGCATACGTCTGATTCTCAGCGAAGTACACTTCTTGCGACGTCATAGCGTTTCTCAGGTCGCTCTTGGCTGCCGCGTCAAACGCCTTCTCCTTGGTGCTGGCGAAGCGTGGGATCGCGATAGCGGCCAAGATGCCGATAATCACCACGACGATCAGCAACTCGATTAGGGTGAAACCCTTAGTGTTCCGAATCCTCATGTCTCTACTGCTCCTTTTGCCTACCGACTCGTGTCAACTTTCCAACGGTTCTGCGTCTGTTGCTCTGCGGGGTCGCCATCCCACTTCGCAAGACGGGTGCCAGACCGATAACGAGCCGATGTGATAGATCATAAAATATTGTTATATAACGCTTTACGAGAACGTAATGGGAGTGGAAAAGGGTTTCCTAAATCGGTTTTTCGACCCACCCGGCGGTGCGGCTGTCTTGCAGATTGCGACCGATCGCTTACGACGCGATCTGAATTCCGTAACGATCGATCTTGCGGTACAGCGTAGACGGGTCAATTCCCAGTATCTCCGCCGCGCGCGCTTTGTTCCCTTCGGTCTTGGCGAGCACCCACTGGATATACGCCTGTTCGATCGTTTCCATCGTCGGGGTGGGGACCGGTGAGTCAGAAACCAGCGGTTGTTCGGGCTTCTCCCTGATCTTCTCAGGTAAGTCCGGGAGGTCTATGGTGCGGCCGGGTTGATCGCCGCTCCAACCGGCCAGCACGAGCAGCCGCTCGACGACGTTCTCGAGCTCACGCACGTTCCCCGGCCAGTCGTAGGCGCAAAGCGCCTCCCAAGAGCGTTTGGTGAAGATCTTGTCCTGAGAGCGGTTGCCACCAGGAAGCGAGTCTGGGAAGCCGGCACGTGTCAGCACGTGATCGAGCAAATCCGGGATATCCTCTGGTCGCCCGCGCAGCGGCGGGATCGTGATCGGGATGACGTTTAGCCGATAGAAGAGATCCTGACGGAATTGTTCGCGCTCAACCTCTTTCTCCAAGTCCTTGTTGGTAGCTGCCAGTATCCGCACGTCGACTGGGACGGACTCGGTCGCTCCAACCGGTATGATCTCCCTCTCCTGAAGCACGCGTAACAGCTTGACCTGAATCGCGGGGCTCGTATCGCCGATCTCATCGAGGAACAGAGTCCCGCCCGCGGCAACGGTAAACAACCCTTCTTTGTCTCGAATCGCGCCCGTAAAGGAGCCCTTGACGTGACCGAACAGCTCAGATTCCAGCAACGGCTCGGGAAGCGCTCCGCAGTTGATCGGCACGAAAGGCCCCTTGCCACGACTCGAGTGATCGTGGATGTACCGCGCGAACAGCTCCTTACCGGTGCCGCTCTCGCCCATCAGCAGCACGGTGCTCTCTGCCGGTGCGACCTGGGTGGCGATCTCCAATACGCGTTGGAAGGCGACGCTTTGACCCACCGGTTCGACCTCTGCCTCATCGCCAGCCCGTCGCGCCAACGCCTGATTCTCACGAGAGAGCTTGACGTTCCGCTCTTCCAGCGCGTGCATCTCGATCGCCTGGCGCGCGTTCAGAATCAACTCTTGGTTCTTGTACGGTTTTCTCAAGTACCGGAACGCGCCCTCATTGCAAGCCTGCATGGCGAAATCCTCATCACCCTGGGCGGTGATCAAGATCACCTTGGCGAGTGGATCTTGAGATCGAGCCTGCTTCAGGACCGCGATGCCATCACGCCCTGGCAGGCGGAGATCGGTCACCACGAGATCGATGGGGCCGTTATCCTCGAGCCATCCGACAGCCTCGTCACCGGTCCCGGTGGCGGTCACCTCGAAGCCGTTACGTTCGAATAGCACCAAGAGCGCTTCGAGCACGCTTGGCTCGTCGTCGACCAGCAGCACGCGTGGGGATCTGGACTTCTTCATCTTCGTCGTTTCATCACGCGGGTTGTAAAAGATTCGGGGGGCTCACCAATATACCGCGACCGGGCATCCACGCCTACGGACTGCGAGGTAGCGCGACCCGAAATCTCGACCCGCGACCCCGATCGCTATCGGCCCATACCATTCCCCCGTGTAGCTCTACGATTCGGTGTACGATTGCAAGACCCATTCCGAAACCCGTCTGGCGGGTGGTGAAGAAAGGATCGAAGACCCGGTCCCGTACCTCGGGGTCGATCCCCGGGCCGTTATCGCGAACCTCCAGCGCCACAAAGGGACCCGCGCCCTCCAGCTCGGGGAGCATCGCGTCGCCGCCAACACGCACCTCAACCTGCGGGTTAGCCACCCCGTTGACCGCCGCCCTGGCATTGCTTAGCAGGTTGAGGCAAACCTGTTTGATCAGATTGTGATCGCCCTCGATCCGGTGGGGCGCTCCTGGACGCACAAACACCGTCCGCGGACCGCTTTCTCCGGCTGCCATGCGGTCGACCTCGATTGCGTCCTCGACCACGGCCACGACATCCACCAGCTCGAGCTTTCGGATCCTAACGCCAGAGAACTCTTTAAAATCATCGATCAACGCGGTCAGCCGGTCGGTCTCACGAATCGTCAGATTGATCAACCGTGACTCGTCGCGCTCACCGGCACTGCCGCCCGCACCCAACAGCTCGACGGCCGATCGGATCGCCGCCAGTGGGTTCTGAATCTCGTGCGCTAACCCGGCCGAGAGCTCGTTTACCGCGCGCAGTCGATCCGCCTGCCGCGCGAGCTCCTCGAGACGCTTTGCGTTCTCGACGTCTCTCAGGATCGCCGCTGCTCCGCGCCTTCCGCCACGTGGATCGTACAGAACGGTGGTAGTCACGCCGACGGCCCGAGGGTCACCCTGTTCGTCGGCGAAACTCAACTCCGTGTATTCGACTTCGCGCTCCGAACGCAAGGTGTCGAGCAGCAAACGATAGAGGGTCGCCAGGCCGGATTTTTCCGTCCGTTCGGGAACTGTCCCGCCTGGGGGAAGGCCCTTGATTCCGAGCTGCGTGCGGGCGGTAGAGTTTATGAAATCGATCTCTTCGCGGTCATTGATCGACAGCACGCCGCTTTCGATCGTATTGAGCAGGTTTTCGACGTCAAACGGGGATCGAGCGAGCTGCAGTTCCAACTCCATCAACCGGTCGCGCTGTGCCAGCATCCGTCGCCCGACGATTCCGCTCGCCACGCCAACCACCAGAAACACGATGACCGACAAAGCGAGACTCCACAGGATCGTCGTCACCTGTCCGGAAATGTTCGGCAGTACGATCGCCTCCGACTCTGCTCCGAGTTGCGGGGCGATCTGCCAATAGGCGGTGGCCAGGTACACGATCACTACGGTCACAGCGGTCACCATGGCACCACGAAGACCGAGCAGCAAACCAGCCGCCGCCACGAGCAGAATGTAAAACAGCGCGAACTCGCTCCCGACTCCACCGGTGAAGAGAACTGCAATCGTAATCAGCGACAGATCGTGGATGACCTGCGCGCCCAGGAAGCGAGGACCGAGGTGGTGGCTCTTGCCGTAAATCCAAGAACCCAGCGTGAAAACGGTTGGTACACCGACGATCAGCAGGACCACCGGAGTAGATGATGGCTCGGCGACGGTCGTCGTGCGAACGACCGTAGCCGCCACCGCCAAGGCGTACGCCACCGCCAGTCGAGCTGCATAGACGCCCGAGAGTAGGCTGCGCTCGTCGAGCGTGCGGAGGGAACTGCGGAGGGTTCGGGCCATGAGCTCTAAACATGACCCTTCAAGGTCTATGCCGACACCCCACCCGCCCGGGGGACGCCTGCCGAGCTAGTCCAGCACTCCGCGGAAGCGTCGCGAATCGATGGTATAACCAGGGAAGACGCGATCTGTGTTGGTGGCACCCAGGTGACGGACGACGACCTCGCCGAAAACGTCGCGGAAGTCGGTCGTGATCGCGAGATCGCGCTGTTCGTATAGCTGACCGGCTTCGAGTCCGGGCCAAGCGCCGAGCACGCTGCCGCCGGACACGGCTCCACCAAGGACCAGCATGCAATTGCCGTGGCCGTGATCGGTGCCACCGCTGCCGTTCTCGGCCACCGTGCGACCAAACTCAGACATCGTGATCACTACCACGTCCGCCATACGGTCGTCGAGGTCGCTGTACAGAGCAGCGATGCCAGTCGCGAGCTCGCGTAACCGGTTGGCCAGCTGACCTCTCGACCCACCCTGAGCCAAGTGAGTGTCCCAACCCCCGAGATCGGCAAATGCCACCTCGAGTCCAACATCGGATTTGACGAGTTGAGCGATCTGTTGAAGCGAACGCCCAAACGGTGTGCGCGGGTACTCAACACCATCCCGCGGTGAGTAGCGCGTCGGATCGGCCTGGCGCAAAAGCTCGATCGCATCAAACGATTGATCCGCGGCACCGGTCACAACATCGCCGGATGAGCTGCGGTACAGTTCCGAGAACGTCGTTTCAAGCGATCGGTCTCTACCACCCGCCACCCCAAACCGCTGCAGGTCGGGGATAGCCAACGTCGGGTAGGTGCCACGCAGTGCCAACGGTAGCTCTGGGGCGATGGCGATACCGCGCAGGAGATCGCTCGCAAAGCCGGCCTGCCCGGCAACATGGTCGGCAGCGTGGGCGCTGCCACCGGCCAACGTGCGGCCATCACACTCGGCGCACCGGTTCTCAGCGAGCAACCGGTTCAACCACCCATCGCGCGTCGTTTTCACCCCCGGCGCGGCGGTCTCCATGAAGTCCTGGGCTTCAAAGTGAGAACGTGTCGGGTGCGGCGATCCGCAGGCGTGAACCACGGTCAGCTCACCCCGGGTCCAAAACGGCAGAATCGGCTCGAGCGAGGGATGGAGCCCAAAGAAGCCGTCCAGATCGAGCGCCCTCTCTTTTGCACCGGCGCGTGGCGGATCGATGGCGATTGATCGCCGCACTCGGTAATACGCTTTCTCGCCAAATGGAACAATCATGTTGAGCCCGTCGACAGCGCCACGCTGGAAGATGCAGATGAGCGTCTTCTTACGAGCGGCGGCCGCCGTATCGGCCAGCAGCGCCCGGGTGAGGAACTCGGGTGGCATCCCCAATGTGAGGAGTGCCAACCCGCTACTCTTTAGAAACATCCGTCTCGGGATCGTGCGCATTTCGTTGCCTCCAGCGGTCCTGTCAGTGGTATTGAAACTCCGGCGAACCGAGGACGAGACCGATCGTCCGCATGTTACGCTCGCGAGTCGTATTGGCATTCATCTCGAGATCGGCTCGCACGATGGATTCGAGCTGCCTGGTATCGGCCGCCGGCAATAGCGCATCCAGCACGGTGACCACCGGGTCGATCGTCGATGACTCGGCAAGAAGATTCAGATCGACGTTGTCGAACTGTCCCGCCGCCAATGCCAATCCGAGGTTCAACCTCTGCAGCATGGCACCGCTGCTTACCCACTCGGGATCGGTGTCGGGATAACCAGTGGGAGCAGGCTCTAGGTACGGCACGTGATCGAGTTCACGCAGGGCACCAAACAACCGGCGCGAGGGCCCGACATTGGCCCCAGTCATCCGCAGTGCGCTGGCGATGAGCTCGAACGGCGATTTCACCTTGGCGTCGATGTAGTCCCGATCGTAGAACTGCTCTGTAGTAAACAACGCTCTTGTAACCGCGCTAAGGTCACCCCCGGTCTCGAGGTACACCTCGGCGATCTCATCGATCAGACCTGTCGGCGCGCTATCGGAGACGAATGCCTGTACCAGCTTTGTCGCGAGGTGACGGGCCGTGGACGGGTGGAGCGCCAACATGTGCAATACCTGCAAGCCGTCTTCGACGCCACGTCCTGGTGGCAAGGAATGCCCCAGAACGGTTTTCGGACCCACATCATGCATCTGTGGCCGAAACTCGAAGTCCACCCTCTGCGGCATGCCGCCCTGGCGCTGGTTGGGCCGGCTTCGCATCGTGCGTCCCCATTCTCCGCCGTCATCCAGGGTCCAACCGGTGAAAGCGCGCGCCACCTCGACCACATCTTGCTGGGTATACCCGCCTTCCACGCCGAGCGTGTGAAGCTCGAGGAGCTCGCGCGCATAGTTCTCATTCAGGCCCAAAGTTCTTCCCCGGCGACCAACGAACCGGGCGGCCTGGGACTCGACGCCTGCTGACCGCCAATTGTCGAGATAGACCAACATCGCGGGGTGAGACGCGGTCGCTCGCAGCATGTCTTCGAACTTGCCGAACACGTGGGGTCGGATCGCCTCGCTCTCATAGTTAGCGACCAGCCAACGGGTAGGGCCCTTCGCCCAAAAGACATTGAAATGGTTGTACCAAAACTCGGTCATTACGGCTTCGAGCTGCCGCTCCGAGTACACAGCGCGTTGCAGGCGCACGCTCGCTAACTCGCCCAGAATCCGACCGGGCGGCGAAACCCCTTGCTCCCGCATGAGCTGGCGAAGGCGCTCCGGAGTCAGCGAGTCCTCTTCGCCTAGCTGTTGTTGCAAGACTCGAGGTGGCGGGTACTCCGCCAGCAGCTCCATCGGGGTCATCGTCGCTGCGCTGTAGACGCTGAGTCGGGTCTCGAACGCTGTGTCGTCGATAAGTGCGGGATGCATCTGCGAATCAAGCCACGCCTCTGCGCCGATCTCCATCACCTTCGCTATGTCATCGGGGCGGGGCCCGTAGGAGGCTCGTTTGAGGAGGTGCACGGCCTCTGTCTCCGAGGTCTCGCTCTGCGCCACTGCGGTCCCACTCCACCCGAGGAGTGCAATGATCGACACCAGTTGAGCCAACACGAACCGATTCATACTGACCATGTAATCGCTCCCATCGGATGTTCGGAAAGTTAGACACCGTCGGCGGGAACTTTGTTAACCGGTGAGGAGCCGGTTTTCGCTCGGAAGGCGGTTATCTAGCGGGTCAACGCCCGGATCTGGGTCAGTCCTGCCTCGGTCCACTCAGGTCGGCTCGCATCATCGGCGATCGCATACGCGGTGTGGAAGACCAGCCGCGCCACGCGCGCTGCCTTATCGGCATCGATCTTGTCCACTTCATCCGAGGGTTGATGGTAGTCCTCGTGCACGCCAGCAAAAAAGAACAAGGCGGGGATCTCTTTGCGCGCGAAGTTGAAGTGATCGCTGCGGAAAAAGAAGCGCTCCTCCGGCCACGGGTCGGGAACCACGGTGAGGCCCAGCGATGTATTCTCCGAAGCGACCGCTCGCACGAGCGGGCCCAACGACGAGTACTCCTGACCGATCACCACAACGCTGTCGGGAGCGTTACGGGCGATCATGTCTACGTTGATGTTGGCCACGATGCTCTCCAGTGGCACTGTCGGGTGATCGCTGAAATAGCGCGAACCGAGAAGCCCCTTTTCCTCCCCGCTGACGGCCAGAAAGAGCAGTGATCTCGCCGGCGGCTCTTCGAGTGTCGCAAATGCCTCGGCAACTTCCACCAGCGCCGCCGTTCCCGAGGCGTCATCGTCGGCGCCGTTGTAGATCGAATCTCCGGTCGCATCGGCGGTGCCGATGCCGACGTGGTCCATATGCGCGCTGAAGATCACGTACTCGTCGCGCAATTGGGGATCGCTGCCTCGGATGACGGCTACGACGTTCGGGGGGCGGGAATCTTCAAGCGTCGACGGGGGAGCTGCGAAGTGCGCCTCTATGCCTGCAATAGGCACGCCGTCCGCGCTCGAGCTCTGCGCTGCAGCGGAATCGAACCCCGCTCGGTTCAGGATTCTAGTGGCGGCCGCATTCGATACGTAGAACACCGGGATCTCATCGGGGTTAGCGAGGACGCGCCTCGGTTGAGCCGACAGTTCCGCCATCCGGCCGATCATCTCTGCAGGAAACTCGGTACCGAGCATCAGGAATAGCGCCGACGCGCCAACTTCCTCTGCCTGGCGTCGAGCGCTCGCTGCGTGGAGACGAAAGTCACGATCCGGAGCGCCTGGCAGGGACACAACCATGACGTTTCCCCGAACGTCGGCTGACGCCGGTAGTCCGGCTTCCGGCCAATCACCGAAATACACCAATGACCCGTGCCGCATGTCCCGCTCCGCGCGGTCGACCGCCGGCGAGGCGAAGAAGTCGACCCCATACTCCAACATCTGGTTGTTCGAGCCATCGGAGTTTACTACACCGAAGTGAACCGATTCTGTATCGAGCGCCCGCAGTGGCAATGGGTAGCGTTGAAGAAAGCCTCCCTCGTCACCGCCGGGCTCAAGACGCAACGCTTGGAATTGTCCGGCCAAGTATTCAGCTGCCATCTCCAGTCCAGGGCTTGGCGTGTCCCGTCCAGCCAGCTCGTCGCTCGCCAGGTAGGCGATCCGGGCGCGCATGTCTTCCGCGGTAATGGTCGCCTCCGCTTCGACGAGAGCGTCCCGATTGGCGCCGGGCTCAGAGTGGACCGCGGACTGCGCACACGCGCTCGACAGCGCCACCAGCGTGATTAGAAGGAGAGTGTGCTGGCGCATCACTCAGCCTCCTCGGCCTCCCAAAGGATTAAGACGTCCAGATCCCCCTGCAGCGAGTCGAAGGAGTGACCGGACCCGGCGCTCACAAAGACGATCGAACCAGGTCCAACATCGATCGCGTCATCATCGATGTGAAACCTACCCCTGCCGTTCACTACGAAGTTTACCTCGTCGAAAGCGTGTACCAGCGTCTTGTCTCCGCCGAGCTGTTCGGGCAACATGTACATCCCAAACCTGAGCGAAGGCAGATCGAGAAACAAGTTCCAGATGTTCCGCCCAGCCTCTCGGTCATGAACGATATCCCTCATCTGAAACCCCCTCCAAGCTGACCCAGCCTCGTCCTCCACTTCGATCACAGCTCGACCGGAGACGACGTAGTAGACCTCGTCTCGCCGATGTGGAGATTGTCGATCGACCGTGCCGGCTAGCAGGTCGTACAGCCCAACGCTGAACGAGGTACGATCCATAAAGCTCAGGTAGTTGCGCCCACTGGCATCGCGTCGCTCGATCAGATCCGCCATCCGATGTGCCTCCCAAGCGGGCTGCTCCTGCGCATGCGCCGTCATGGCGCCGGGTACTCCCAGGCAAAGCGAGAGCGTGGCGGTTGGCAGGAGGCGCACAGCAAGTAGGACGACCTAATCCCGCTCCGCGCTCAATTGCTCTGGATAAAAGCCGCGGCGTGTCAGGACGGTTGAAGTCGAGGCGTGGGAGAGAGGCGAGCGAGGCGTACAGAAGTACGCCGCAGCGAAGGCTGACAAGCGGAACGAAGAATTCAGCCGGCCTGGCGCGTCGCTACTGGACGGTCTTGATCAGGTCGAAGATCGGTAGATACAACGCCACCAGCATCCCACCCACAAGACCACCCAAGACGACGATCATGACCGGTTCCAGAATCGACGTCAATCCAGTAACCGAGGTCTCGACCTCATCATCGTAGAAGTCAGCGATCTTTTCCAGCATCTCGTCGAGACCACCGGTCTGTTCGCCAACGTTTATCATTTGCACTACCATCGGAGGAAACACTCCACTTCGGCCCAGGGGATCGGAGATCGTATCACCACCTGCGATCGATACTCGGCTCTCCAGAACCGCGTTTTCGATCACGCGATTACCGGTCGTCCGGGCCGTGATCTCGAGTCCCTCCAGGATCGGGACACCGCTCTGAACGAGCGTGCCCAAGGTGCGGCTAAAACGAGCGATAGCAGCCTTTCTCAGCACTGGACCCATCAACGGCAAGCGCAACAGGAGCCGATCGATCGTAAGACCTCCGTTCGAGGTTTTGTAATAAGCGCGGATGGCGTAGCCAGCCAGGGCCGCACCGGCCAACAGCGCCCACCAGTAGGCGATGAGGAAGTCCGAGACCGCCACTAACAAACGTGTCGGCCACGGTAGTGCTACGCCGGCGCCGCTGAAAAACAACGAGAAAGTGGGAATCACGAACACAAGCAAGATCGCGATCGCGATAACGGCGACGATGATAACCACCGCGGGGTACAGCATCGCTGTCCTGACCTTGCGCTTGAGGCGTCCGGCGGCTTCCAAGTACTCGGCCAGTCGCAGCAGAATCGTATCCAAAACACCGCCGACTTCACCAGCCGCCACCATGCTGACGTAGATGTCGTTGAAGAACTCCTTTTGACGCCGCATGGCATCGGCGAGGGTCGTCCCAGACTCTACATCCCGAAGCAGCGAACGGATCTGGTCCCCCACCACGGGACGCGTTTGCTGCTGAGCCAGAATGTCCAGCGACCGAACCAACGGCAAACCGGCGTTGATCATCGTCGCGAACTGGCGGGTGAAATGAATCCGGTCCTTGGCGCGAATACGGTTTCCGAACGGGATCGCTATTTCTCGTGGCTTTGTCCTTATGCTGATGACGATCAGCCTGCGGCGCCGTAGCTGACCGACGACCTCCTGCTCGCTGGCGGCGGTCATCTCCCCTGACTGGCTCTCGCCGGTCACACTGCGGGCCTTCCATAGGTACGTTCTCACGGCGAGTCTTTTACGCTCCTATCGTCCGTTACCCACGGCTGGCGCGTACTCGCCGATCAGTCGCCTGAGTTCATCGGGTTCTTCGCTTCGGTTCAAGGCTTCTTCCATCGTCACCGAACCCTGTCGGTAGAGTCCGAACAGCGCGTGGTTCATGGTCTGCATGCCGTGCTTCGAGCCAGCCTGCATAGCCGAATAGATCTGGTGGGTCTTGTCCTCACGGATCATCGCGCGAACGGCGTTTGTCACCACCAGCACTTCGGCGGCCAGGATCAACCCGCCGCCGACCTTGGGTAGCAACTGCTGGGTTACGATTCCCTCGAGCACAGCAGCGAGCTGAGTTCGGATCTGTGGCTGTTGGGTAGGCGCGAAGACATCGATCATCCGATCGACTGACTCGGCTGCTGAGTTGCTGTGCAAGGTAGCGAACACGAGGTGTCCCGTCTCGGCCATCGTGATCGCGGCGGCGATCGTCTCCGGATCCCGCATTTCACCAATCAGCACGACATCTGGATCTTGCCGCAACGCGTACTTGAGCGCCGCGGTGAACGAACTGGTGTCCGTTCCGACCTCGCGCTGGTTCACCATGCTCAATTGATGGTTGTGGACGAACTCGATGGGATCCTCGATCGTCAAGATGTGGACCCTGCGTTCGCGATTGATCTTGTCAATCAGCGCGGCAAGTGTCGTCGATTTGCCTGACCCGGTAGCCCCAGTGATAAGTACCATTCCATTTGGTCGACCGGCAAAATCGGACACGTGGAAGGGGAGCCCGAGCGTTTCGAAGCTCGGGATCCCAAACGGGATCGTCCGAATCGCCACGGCCGTTGCGCCGCGCTGGCAATACACGTTAGCCCGAAACCGCGCCAAGCCTGCTATGCCGAACGAGAAATCAAACTCCGAGGCCATATCAAACTGCTCCCTTAGTTGGTCGGTCAGCAGGGCGTCAGTTGCAGCGACTGTATCCTTTGGCCCCAGCACCGAGCTCCACACGGCGCTGTCTTGCAACACGCCTTGGACGCGAAGCTTCGGTGGCTGACCAACCGTCAGGTGAAGGTCTGACCCACCCAGCTGAACCAGCTCTTCGAGCAAGGCTCGGACATCGAGCTTGGGACTTTCGTGACTGCGCTCCTGGAAGTTCATCAGACGAGTGCTGTTTCTCGAAGAACTTCGTCGAGCGTCGTCGTCCCCTGCATCATTTTCGCCAAACCGTCTTCGCGCAGTGTGACCATACCGCTGTCGAGAGCATGAGCGCGGATCTCGTCAGTGGTGGCGTGATTGGTAATCAGCTGCCGAAGCGGACCGGTTATGCGCATGACCTCGTACAACCCGATCCGGCCGCGGGAGCCGGTGTCATCGCACTCGTCGCATCCTGCGCCCTCGTAATAGACAGCGTCGAGCGCTTGGCCCTTGATTCCAGCATCCTCGAGCGCATCGCGCGAATACCGATGCGGCTTCTTACAAGCCAGACAGATCTTGCGCACGAGTCTTTGAGCAACGATGCAGCGCATCGCTGTGGCCACCAAGAACGGCTGCATGCCCATATCGACCAGACGGTTAACGGTCGAAGGTGCGTCGTTGGTGTGGATCGTCGACAACACGAGATGGCCCGTCAGGGCGGCCTTGATAGCGATCGACGCGGTCTCTAGGTCTCGGATCTCGCCGACCATGATGATGTTCGGATCCTGACGCAGAAAAGCTCGCAGCGACTGCGCGAAATCGAGACCAATCTCCTCTCGAATTTGGACTTGATTGATGCCCTTGAGGTTGTACTCGACCGGGTCCTCTGCTGTCATGATGTTGACCCCTGGCTGGTTAAGACGCGTCAAAGCCGAGTACAAGGTGGTTGTCTTTCCCGAGCCTGTCGGACCGGTAACCAGGATGATCCCAAAAGGGGCCTCGATGGAATCGAGAAAATCGTGCAGTGCCTCTACCGGGAACCCGAGTCGCTCGAGATCGAGCGTGAGATTCCCCTTATCAAGGATCCGCATCACGATTTTCTCGCCAAATAGCGTGGGCAGCGTAGACACGCGAAAGTCGATGACTCGTTTGGCCATCCTGAGCTTAATTCGACCATCTTGCGGCACGCGCCGTTCAGCAATGTTCAAGTCGGCTAGGATCTTGATGCGGGATATCAAAGCCGCTTTCATGCGCGGCGGCGGGGAGATCATTTGGCGCAACACCCCGTCGATGCGGTACCGAATCCGTAGTTCATCCTCGTACGGTTCGACATGGATATCCGATGCCCCGCGCTGGACGGCGTCCGCGAGTAGAGAATTGATGAACTTGACAACCGGCGCCGCCTCGACTTGCGCCGCCAGTACGCCGAGGTCTTCATCCTCCGGTATCTCTTCGATGACCTCAAGCTCAAACTCGCCGAGATCTTCGAGCAGCCTGCGATAGGAGCCCTCGCCTTCCTCGTCGTAGTGAGTATCAATCGCTTCCAGAATCGAGTATTCATCAGCGACTCTCGGCTCGATGTCGTAACCGGTGAGGAACTTGAGATCATCGATTGCCGTCCACTCCCTAGGATCGGTCATGGCGAGGACAATCATGCTACCGTCCCGGCTCACGGGGAAGACCTCGTACTTTCGAGCGATTTCCGGCGGGATCAACTTGAGCGCGGATGGATCGATTTCGACGTCAGCGAGGTCGATGCCATCGATGCCAAACTGGCGCTCGAGGAGTGTGGTTATCGTTTGCGGCTCGACGTAGCCAAGCTCGATCAGATTGTAACCAAGTCGGTGACCGCTCGTCTTCTGCCTGGCGTGGGCCTTGGATATCTGCTCAGCGGTGACAAAACCCCCGCGAAGCAACATTCCGGGGATCGTCTCGCCGCTCTGCAGACGAGCGTCTACGTCGGGTGATCTGTCCGCATCCGCGGTCCCCGAGTCGGGGTCGGACGCCTTGTTGGCTCGAGCCGAGGCACGCATCATCGTTTCCCTTCGGGGTCGGAGGCCCTCGCTCGAGACGAGACGGCCAACCGGGTGGCGCGTTGCAGGATGCCCAGCTTTGCTGGCCCAATCCCTTGGATAGCAAGGACTTCGCCCCAGCTGCGAAAGCCCCGCTGCTGTATCCGTTCGCGTACTATTGACTTAGCAAGTTTCGGACCGATCCCGGGCAGCGCCTCCAGAAATGCGGCGTCGACCCGGTTGAGATCGGGCTGACGCTGGCCATCAGCGGCCCCCGGCCGGACACCCTCCACGGACCATTCCAGGTAGGGTCGCAGCCGATCCAGCGTCTTCGGTCCGATACCCGGCACCGCGAGCAAGTCCTCCGCGTCGTCAAACGCGCCGTGGCGAGTGCGGTGCTCCAAGATCGCAGCCGCCGTCTTCGGCCCGATGGCCGGTAACCGATCCCAAGCCACCCGATCGGCGAGGTTCGGATCAATCGGCTCTGGCGGTGCGCCAGCGAGAGCGCGGTCAGCTTGGAGCTTCAAGGCCGCGGCGTAAAGCTGAGTTAGCCAATCGTCGGGCCCCAACCGAGCAGTGACCGCTTCGCTTGTCGGCAACGGTGGATCGAGCCGTCGATCGACGAAGTCAGCCAAGCTCGAAGGCCACGCAGCCCACCCTGCCACGACACCAAAACCCCATGCCAATGCGACGAGCGCCAACGCACGCCGCTCGAGAGCCGTTAAGCGGTAGTGAAATCGCATCCCACTCCGGGTGTCACATAGTCGACGATCCGTTTCTCTCGGTGCGCTCCGTATGTCAAGTTTCGAGCCAAGTCACGTCTGCTCGTGTCCGGGCCAGCAGCTGTGCGCTAACTACATTCCTGTGGATGAAGAGCGACGAGACCCCCAGTCGCCCAGTCGAACAGCGCTCGACCGTGGAAAAGTTTCTAGGAATCGGCGAGCAGCTGTCGGCTGACGCGTGGCGCAACGGATTGGCTCCGGAGGGTAGGCTCGTTCTGTCGGACTTGATCCCGCGCGGCTACGATGTCCGCCGCGACAATCCAGTGGTGCTGCTGTTCAGCTTGCGCCGCGGAACGCCACTCCGTGCCTTGATCGAGGGAGTGACCGAGTGGCGCCGCTATCGACAGGTGCACCGCTCTGTTTCACTGTTGACGATCGCCCCCGAGGAGCTCTCCGAACAGGCGAAGGAACTCGGACTCGAGACCGGCGTCGTCTTGACTCCCTGTTAGCGCCGAGTGTCTTCCCACCATCACCGAGCGAGACCCAAAGTAGTCATTGTCGGCGCTGGATTCGGCGGCCTTCAGTGTGCACTCCGTCTCGCCAATGAGCCCGTCGACGTCGTGCTGATCGATCGAAACAACTACCATCTCTTCACCCCGTTGCTGTATCAAGTCGCGAGCTCACTTCTGAACCCGAGCGAGATCGCGATCCCCGTCCGGTCTGTCGTCAGCCGAGCGCGAAACGTACGCTTCCGACTGGGGAACGTGAGCGGCATCAACTTCAACACTCGCCACTTACAGATCCTAAACGGGGCTGAGATCGCCTACGACTACTTGGTGCTTGCTCTTGGTTGCGCCACTAATTACTTCGACCTCGACCCCGAGCGGGATGGTCTTTCCGGAGTCAAAGACCTGCCCGAGGCTCTGGCGCTTCGCAATCGAGTGCTTGAGCAATTCGAGATCGCTTTGACGGAGCAGGACGAGAAAAAACAGGCCCAGCAGATGACCTTTGTCATCGTCGGTGGAGGTCCAACCGGCGTAGAGTACGCGGGTGCGCTGGCGGAGCTATTCCGTCGCGTACTGGTTCACGATTTTCCCGACCTCGACCTGACCCGAGCGCGGGTCGTTCTCATCGAGGGCCGAGATCGATTGCTTGTCGATTTTCCGTCTCCTCTCGGTGTTTATGCTCGCGAGCGGCTTGAAAAACTCGGCGTCGAAGTGCGTCTCGAGTCATTCGTCCAGGGCTACGAAAACCGATTCGCACTTCTCGACAATGGTGAGCGGATTCCGGCCGGTACTCTGATCTGGGCGGCAGGGGTTCGACCGACCGGTCTCACTGAGCAATTGGCACTGCCCCAAGCGACAGCCGGCCGCGTAGAGGTCGATGACTATCTGCGAGTGGTTGGTCATAACCGCGTCTACGCGATCGGCGATATGGCGGCGGTGCGAGATGCAAGCGGGCTTCTTCCCATGATGGCCCCGCCTGCCATGCAAGCAGGTCGCCATGCGGCGGACAACATCCTGCGCGACATTCGCGACCAGTCCGCACAGCCGTTCCGATATCGAGACAAGGGGATTATGGCGACGATCGGGCGCAACGCGGGCGTAGCCCGCATTGGGCGGTTAAAGCTCAGGGGATTCGTCGGGTGGATCGCGTGGTTGCTAATCCACCTGTATTTCCTGATCGGGTTTAGGAATCGGGTGGCGGTGTTGCTTCAGTGGGGATGGAACTACTTCAAGTACGATCGCCCGATTCGAATCATCACCCGGAGTGAGAACTGATTATTGCTATTGACCACCTTGGCGGCGGATAGTCGTCAGCACCACGTGACCAACGATCTCAAGTGTCGCCGAGGATACTTTGTCGAGGGTGTCCTCGGGCGTATGCCAGAATGGGTAGTCGAAGTCGATGATGTTGATGGTTCGAATTCCGACCTCGTTAAGCGGGACGTGATCGTCTGTGATCGGCTGTCCCGGGGGGCTCGCGGGGAAAACTGCCGCATACCCCAGCTCGTGTGCGAGATCCCAGACCCGTTCCACAACTTCGGGCGCAAACTGCAAGCTAAAACCCTCTTTAGGGAACCTCGGGTTCTGGTCACCGACCAGATCGAGCAGAATCCCGTAGAGTGGCCGGTACGTATCGCCGCGAATATCGGCGAAGTGTCTAGCGCCTAGGAACATATCGGGCGTAAAGGTGGCCAGCGTGACGGGATCGTGGCCCCAATCCTCCCCGTCCGTCAGCAACAAGTCCACACCTACCTCGGGTGGTCTCTCCGCCAACGCATCGGCAATCGCGAGAACGATCGCCACTCCCGACGCCCCATCGTTGGCACCCGGTATCGGATTGTCGCGATCGGCGACGTCAGCCGCCCTCTCGGCCACTGGTCGCGTATCCCAATGGGCAATCACCAATACACGTGACGTCGCTTCGGGCTTGAAGCTCGCCCAGACGTTCGTAAGCGACAGCGTTTCACCCTCCTGCGTTACATGCGTGAACGGCATCTGCTCGGTGACATCTGCACGTGTTTCCAGAAACGTCGTCATCCAGGCCAGTGCTTCGGCGTGAGCCGTAGTGCCCGGTACCCGCGGTCCGAATGCTACCTGGCGTTGAACGAGCGTATCCGCGAGCTGGCGGTCGAACTCCATCGTGTCGCTGGCGGGCGTGGGGCCCCCGTCACAGCTTCCCACCACCAGCATTAGGACAAGCATCCCCACGAACCCACCGAGTCGACTCAAGATGACCGCGTTGCTCGACGACCGCGCAACAAGAAGATCAGTCATTCTCCCACCTAGAAAAGAAAGTCGAGGAATGCTTCCATTCCCAGCGTTGTGTTCCGTATATCTCGTTTTCGATCATCTCGCGACAAGTAGCTGAACGCAAACCCCGACACCACGCGTCCAAACTCATATGCCACCGAAGGGCGAATCTCCGTGGTAAGTGTTTCGATATTCAAGACTGGTTCTTCTTCGCCGACCAGCCTCGTCGAGTCCTCTCGGAAACGGCGATTAAACGACACCGACGTCAGCAACGGCTGTCTCAGCTTCACCTTCCACAATGTCGGAAACGGAATGTACAGCGTGGTACCGGGGCGGATGTTGTAGTTGAAGTTGACTGTGAAATCAGTAGCCAACTCCTCCCTGCTATTGTCCACCGATCCGCCTCTGATCGCTGCAGTGATCGTCTCGCTGTGTGAAGCGCGAAAATCGGTTGACATCCCGTTGACCCACGTGAACCTGACCGCGACCACAGGATCCCACAATCGGCGATCGACGTCACCCAACAACTGGTCATTTGCGACATCACGGCTGGTGCGGCGCTCGAACCCGGAGGAAACCGTGGCCGCTGCGATCACCTTTCGCACCGGACCAGGCAACCATGCGTTTGTCCAGCTGAGGCTAATATCAGGCCAGGTTCGGATGGATTTCTCGTTCACTCCCTGCAGATATCGACGAACATTATCGGTCTCCCGATAAGCACCGCGGATCTGTAGCGTGCGGACCGGCTGCAGCGTAGTCGACAAACCCCAATCGTTGTTCTCGGTGAAACTCTGCGGATCCTCGATGCTCTCATTGTCCAGACTACCGAACCCCCACCCAAAGCCAAAACTAGGGTCCTTCTCCTGTTGCACGTACGACACGCTTTCGCGCTGACGACGATCAAAACGGATCGGTCCAAAAAATCGCGTCCACCAGGTTGCTTGCGAACCGGTGGCGGTTACACGCCCGTCGCCGGACGACCGCAGCGCCTGGACCAACCCAACGAACTGGAACTGTATCGTGAGGATCTTGCTTCTCGTGGCTCCAAAATCTCGAAGATCGAGGCTGTCAAGGCTGCGACTCGCTGCACGACTGTGGTTCCTGCTGGACGTGGTCCGGTAGTTGTAGCGGGGTGTGAGCCAACTCGCAATCGGAATCGTCCAGTCAAAATCAAACGATTGCCCCCGCAACGCCTCTACTCCCAGCGTCTTTCTCGAGATCACCGTCTCTGGAAATACCAGATCACGGGTTGTATCCCACCTGAGACTGGCCCGCATAGATGAAAACGGCTGGAAATCTATCTGCGCGTTGCCACTCACATTCCGCGTTGTATCGGCTGTGAAGTCAGTCCCATCCGCGAGAATCTTGTTCCTGTTTCGTTCCTCGAATAGTGTACGAGTGCCAAGCGCGACATTGGCTGGGACGAGGTTCAAATCGGCGTCGACCAACCTCTGGAGCGCTTCGCTCCTCTTGATCGCCCTGGGAAGCGGAAGCTTTGCTACCCAGCCCAACCCGAGCGGTAGGCCACGTTTTCTAAAACCAGTGCGATATGTGACTTGTGTTTCCCACCGGGCGCGGTCCGTATCGAGATCTACTGAGCCCGACTCCTCCCCCCTGAATGTCAGCCGGGCCTCCAGTTTATCTAGTGTGGCCGCAATGATTGGGTTGGAGGATTGCCGTGATCGGAAAGCACGCAGCGACACGATATCGCGGGAACTCGATCGCTCTAGCGAGTCCTTCTGTGCGCTGCCGGTAACGAGGATGTCGGAGCCCACAGCGTAGAGCGGGACGTCGCTTTGTCCGAAGTGATCGTACGTTAGCGGTAGTGCGATGCCCCACGACTCGGGAAGCATCTTCTCGAGATCGAGGGTCGTACGCAGATCAAAATCTCCGCTATCGAAGTTGTTGCGAACCGCATTGAGGTTTCGATATCGACCATTGCGGGCCTCGAACGTCAAGTTTACGCGCGCGAGATCGGCGAAAACCGCTTGAGCGCTGATGAAACCGGCCCCACCCCCCGCTCTGAGAGGCGCCGTCAGCCGCCACTCGTCAATCCAGAACGAACCTGTAAGGGGAGAGCCGGTCGTATTCTCGACCCCGATCGTGAGCTGGCTTATTTCGGTGATCGTCGGTGCGGGCGCTATCGGCGAAGCAATGCGAACACGGTACCGACCGTCATCTGAAACAGCGCTGCCCGTGTCCGCTCCCGCTGAAGCCAAACTGTCGAGCAGCGTACGCTTGAGCTCAGTGAAGATCTCGAAGTCGATGACATGTTCCTCCCAATCAAGATCACGCAGGGGGGCGTTGTACTCATAGACGTTGAGCGTGTCGATTCCGAACGCAACAAAGAAATTCGGCTGCTGGCCAGTATCGACATCACGACCCTGGACCCAAAGTCGCATTTCCTCGTAATCGATGTAGGACTCACGATCGAATAAAGGACGGAAGATCGTTCCCCGCGCACCCATCGGAAGTCCGCGGTACCCAAACTCGAGCGACTGCTCGCGAACAAGTGTGTTGATCCCGGCAATCTCGTCGGCCCTATCTTGCTGCGCGATTACCCCCGGAGGACTGCGATACTCGGGGTTCTCGACATCGTTGATCGCGGTAATCTGAAGGCTGTCGCTGTCCTGACCCGCGATTGGAAAACCATCGGCGTCAACGATGCCCCGCTGCAGAAATGTCGAGCCAACGATCTCCAAGCCCACGATGTCGAACTCGGTAGGGTTCTCAACACCGGTGAAGGTCAGCCTTATCGCGCGAACGTTCCGCAAGTCTGGAGCCCCGATCGATTGATCGGGCGAGACCAGCGGCAATCGAATTCGGCGAAATCCAGTCGTCGGGTTGCGGCTCCCGGGAACCTCGAACCGGTTCCCAGAAAGGTCGAACTCCCAGCGCACGATGTCCTCTTGCTGGTCGAGGATGCCATTCAGATTGTTGTCTTCAGTGTCAAGAATCGAGTTGTTCTCGGTACCGTTTGGATTGTTTGGGAATGCACCGGCTCCGAAGGTCTCATCGAAGTCATCTGTGCCGTCATCACCAGCAACATTGACAAAGTCATTACCGTCAATCCCGTCCAAACCAACGTCCTCACCGATGTCCAGGTTGTTGTCCCGCGTATTCGGGTCAATTTCCTCGGTGTCCAAAAGACCGATCCCGACTGGCGCCCCGTTCCGGTCAATGCGAACCGCATCTTCATCGATCGTGCCGAGATCAACGATCATCGTGCCCTGACTGCCTCGCAAAAAGAACTCGATGAACTCCTGACGCGTTAGGTCCTCACCAGTGATGGATACGAGCGTCTGAATCGAGCGCCAGGAAGCGGACCGTTCGCCTGGCGTGTCACCGCGCGGCTCTAGGAACACGACGAACTCGCTGTCACCAATGTCAACACCGCGCACGGTTCCCGTGACTTGCTGCTGATCGATAGCAAAGGTGAACCATCGAGCGTCCGCATACTGTTCGCGCTTCAGGTCCAGCGTTGTTTCGCTAGGTATGGATGCAAAGCTCCATGCTCGGAAGAAGAGATTCAGCCGTTTGGCGACCTCGATGTTCTCGAAATCGTTCAAGAAGACTTCGCCGTCGGTATTTGGGTTGGGGTTACTCCAGGCGAGCTCGCCACGCAGAGTGAACGTCGACGCTCGTTCCCCATCCACACCCGGCAACCCATCGAGCCAACGGCTCATGAATGGCATCCTCCCGGTGTAAACACCGTCCACTGCTCCGATCACCGTTTGGAACGGTTCGGCTCCGAGGATAGGTCGATTGGCCAAGCTCTGCTGACGTTGCACCATCAAGGTCGAGTTGATGGTCATATTGGGGGCGGGCGCGTACGACCCGGCCGCACCGTACAACGTCGTCGGCGCCAAGTTGAACAGCGGAGCGACCTCGAAATTGATGTCAAGGCGGTCGTTCGGATACTGCTCGGCCAATCCTGCGGGATCGGTCAAGACGACGCGACCGAAATCGTAGAAGATCTGGTAGTCTTCCCCACGCGTGAGCACCTCTCCGCCGATCGTGATTCGCTCTGAGCCGTCAATCAGATTGGCCGCTCCGAGCTCGATC
>JBFGIA010000015.1:0-30819 GCA_041577935.1 Gemmatimonadota bacterium
CCAGTGGAGCTGGCCCGCATCGATCACGAGATCTACGGCACGTTTGCTGAGATGGATAGTGGCATCCCGCCCGACGAAGTCGAGCAATTCGTGACGGCACTCCGCGAAGCCGGCGTGCCCAATGACGTTCACGTCTATGATGCGGTCGACCACGGTTTTTGGCTGTGGGTCGATCGCGAGCCGGAGCGTCGCCGCGCCCCGGCGGCCGATGCTTGGCGGCGGCTCCAAGCATACCTGTCCCGAACCATTACGGTGGGCCCATGAACGCGGTAATCGATCACATCGAATCACGTCGCGACGCGCACGTCGAAGACCTCAAGACGTTTATCGCGATTCCGAGCGTGTCCACGAATCCTGAGCGTGCGGGTGACGTTGCACGGTGCGCAGATCACTGTCATGACTCGCTGCGGGATGTCGGATTCACGAACGTGGAGGTTGTGAAAACCGGTGGTCATCCGATCGTGTACGCCGAATGGCTCGAAGCGGAAGGCGCCCCGACAGTGCTTTTTTACGGTCATTACGACGTTCAACCGCCGGACCCGATAGAGCTGTGGACGTCACCTCCGTTCGAGGCGACGGTGCGTGACGGAAGGATCTACGGCCGCGGATCGGTCGACGACAAGGGTCAGGTGCTCGCGCATTGGAAGGCGTGGGAGGCGCACTTCGCTGTTAACGGACGGCTGCCGTGTAACGTGAAGGTGCTGCTCGAGGGCGAAGAGGAGATCGGCTCAGAGAGTCTCGAGCCGTTCCTGGTCGAGCGTAGAACCGACCTCGCGGCGGATGTGATTTTGATTTCCGACAGCCCGATGTTCGCTCGCGGAGTGCCATCGCTCTGCTACGGATTACGCGGGCTATGCTACATGGAGCTGCACGTTCGAGGTGCCAACACCGACCTTCATTCTGGTTCCTTTGGCGGTGCGGTTGCGAACCCGGCGCAAGCGTTGGCCAAGATCCTGGCGTCACTGAAAGATGAGGACGAGCGGATCACGATCGATGGGTTCTACGATCGCGTTCGACCGTTGACCGACGAGGAGCGCGACGAATTCGCCCGGCTCCCGTTCGACGAAGAGGAGTACAAGCGACAGCTCGATGTTTCAGAATTGGTCGGAGAAGCGGGTTTCTCCACGTTGGAGCGTACCTGGGTTCGGCCGGCGCTGGACATCAATGGAATGATCTCCGGTTTTACCGGTGATGGTGCGAAAACGGTGCTGCCGGCCGAGGCATCGGCCAAGGTCTCGATGCGGCTCGTCCCGGATCAGGATCCGGAGGAGATCGCGCGCCTCTTTGCGGCTCATGTCGAGCGGGTCGCACCGCCGGGCGTGAGCGTGAAGGTCGCCCCTCATCATGGCGCTAGAGCATACCTCGCGCCGCTCGATCACCCCGCCAATCAAGCCGCCAAGCGCGCGCTAGCAGCAGCATTCGGTGCCGAGCCCGTGTTCACGCGCGAGGGTGGCTCGATCCCGATTACCAACTCTTTTCAGAGCACGCTGGGGTTGACGTCGATTCTGATGGGCTTCGGCCTGCCCGATGAGAACGCCCACGCACCAGACGAGAACCTGGACCTGGACAACTTCCACCGGGGGATCGCGGCCGCAGCGCACTTCTATCACGAGTACGCGAGCGGAGTCGGTTAGTCTGTTACTTTGTGAGAGCTACGGGATTCGGGCCCGGATCTCTCCGCCACCAAGTTTTCGGAAGGTGACATTGCAGTCGGACACTTCGGGGTCGTCCTCGGCGCGTGCCTCGAAGGCCGAGCTTTGGCCCGGAAGGAGCGGGTTGAAGTCGATCATTGCGCTGCCCGATTTGACCAGCGTTCCGTCCGCCGATCGGAAGCTCCCCACCACCTCGACATCCTCCAACGGTTCGTCCGAGATGTTTCGCACCTCGCCGTTCACGCGTACGTAGCCGCCCTCTTTCGAGCATCTCCACGACAGCATCTCGAGCTGGTAGGGTGCGAGACCGCTGCTGATGCCTGTCGCCAGCGGCCCTGGACTCGACGCGTGATCGTGGAAGATGCCGAACGGACCAACGCGAATCGTCGGTGACGTCGAGTCGTTGATGAAGAGCGTCAGTGAGTCAGCCCTTGTATCGACCTCAGGGGTAAAAACGTAGACCCCAACGGCGGTAGTCCCGGAGTCGACCTTGAAACGTGGATTGCTGGGGATCACGACTCCGTTGTACACGTTGCCGAGGTTGTCCTCGAGGTGCGGCTGTCCATCGGCGGCCAAGAGCGCCGCGCTGTCCGCGCCGGAAAACCAGGTCGCATACGTCATCGCGATTAGATCGGTCCGATAGTTCAACACCTGAACGTGCCAAGCCGCATCATCAGCGCGTCCGAGCATGTCGACGGTATCTAAACGACCGCCCGCCATTTCCTGATAGCGTTTCAGGTCCACGGCGAATGCGCTCTGCTCTTCCGCGCTGAGCGTGTCGGGCAGCTCAACCTCGGGGTCATCGACGGTCGTGTTTGCCGGGTCGCTCTGTTGGCAAGCGGTGAAACTGACTCCGACTGCGATTAACAGCGATATCAGTATCGAAAAGAACGGAAATCGCATTTGTCCCTCTGGGCTTATGCGGTGGCTTTCGTGGTCAAGACGATTTTTCCGAACTGATCTCCGCTCGCCAAGCGTTCCAGAGCCGCTGGTCCATCCTCGAGCGGGAAGGTGCGATCGATGATCGGCTCAATATCGCCGCCGATGACGAGCTCCGAGATCGCCTCAAACTCGGCTCGATTGGCCATCGTCGAGCCGTGGATCGAGATCTGCTTCCAGTATACGCGGTTGATCGGCGTCACGGCATTGTTGCCGGTGGTCGCGCCGCAGGTGGCGATTCGCCCGCCGCGTCGGACGCTCTCGATCGAATCGCGCCACGTGGCTTCGCCGACGTTGTCGATGACGAGATCTACACCGCGTTTCGAAGTGTGCCGCCGAATCGCCGCCGGGATGTCCTGCTGCGTGTAATCGAGGACGACGTCGGCACCCAGCTCAGTCGCTCGATCGAGCTTAGCCTGGCTTGACGACGTCACATAAACGTAGGCGCCGACGTGCTTGGCGATCTGCAGCGCGGCGCCGGCGACGCCACCCCCGATACCGTGGATCAGAACGCTCTCCTCGGGCGTCAACCCACCGGCCGACATGAGCAGCCGCCAGGCGGTTTCGTACGCCAGCGGAAAGGCGGCCGCCATCTCCCACGCCAAACTGTCCGGCTTGAGATACGCGTTGACCGCGGGAACAATCGCAAACTCCCCAAAGGTCCCCGGGACATGCTCGCCCAGCAATCCATACCGGACGCACAGCGACTCCTCGCCCTGCTGGCAGAACTCGCAACGCCCGCAGAAGAGACCCGGTTGCAGGTACACCGGGTCGCCGATTGTGAACGCTTCGACGCCGTCGCCAAGCGCATCGATTACACCCGCTCCGTCGGCACCGAGTACGTGCGGCATCGAGAGTTCGATGCCCGGGATACCACGCCGCACCCACAAGTCGAGGTGGTTGAGTGCTGCTGCGAAGATCTTGACGCGAACCTCTCCGGGACCGGGCTCGGGTACCGGTAGCTCACCGACAGCTACGACTTCGGGCCCACCGTGGCCCTCGAGGTAGACGGCCTGCATCAGCGAAACGGATGCCACTCCGGATCGTTCAGGATCCGCCGGCCGATCCACGGCACCGGGGGCGCGCCATGGCTCATGAGCTCGTCGTGGAACGCTCTGAGATCGAAGGCTTCGCCACGGGCTTCGGCGGCAGCCCGCGCGTCGTCTCGCAGGCGCAAGATCATCAGCTTGCCCAAGGTGTAGTTCAGGTACTCCGGGTCGTAGGTCCCGCGCAGTGCCTGCTGGCGTGCATTGACCGAGTCTTGATAGGCCACGGCTCGAAACATCTCTTCGGCTGCCTCGACCGACATGCCTTCGGTGTGGAGACCGATCGACGCCAGGTAGCGGACCACCCTCAGCAGCGCGTCCTGTACGACCGCCAGCCCGAGCTTGGGCCCGCCACCGGCGAGGCCCTGACGCCAGCTCGTCTCCTCGCCGTAGTGCGCCCACCCCTCGGTCGTTACGTACGCAGTCAGCAGCTGCTGGGCCCGGGTCGGAGCGCGGTTGATGTGATTGCGGTGGTGGTAGTGGCCGGGGTAGGCCTCGTGACCGCTCGTGTTCAAGATCGCCCAGTTGTTGTTGCGCGTGAGAAACTCTGCCTTTACCGCTTCCGACCAGTCACGTTCGATCGGTTGAATGAAGTAGAAGCCGGTGGTTGCCGCCGTCTCGAACGGACCGGGGATGAAGATGTACGCGAAGTTCGTGCGTCGAAATGGTGGGATCTCTCGAACTTCTACGTCACCCGGCAGCACCGTCCCGATCTGTGAGTCTGCTACAAATGTTCTCAGGTCGTCGATCACGTCGGCGGCGGTGCTGACGATCTCTTCTGCCGTGGGTTGGTCCTGACCGATAGCGTCAAATGCAGCTAGCACAACCGCGTCGCGGTCTGGGTTCTCGACGTCGCCGGTGATCTCGAGCGCCAGCTCGTAAGCGACGTTCTGCAACCGAGCGAGCTCTCCCTCGCCGATCGCCTTCAACTCGTCGAGCGGCAGGTCGACCACGGAGAGTTGTTCGTTCATGCGCCGATAGCTCTCGGGACCCATTGCGAACTCGCCGAAGGGAGGGGTGTCGAGCCGTGTTTCGAGCTCGCCGGCGTAGTCATCGAGTGCGCCCGCCGCTTGGCTCATCGCGCGTTGGAATCGTTGCTGGAGCTCTGGATCGTCAACCGATGCCAGCGCCTCGACCAGGTCGTTCTCTAGGAAACGGGGCAGGCCGCGGTAGGTGATCAGCGCGGTCTCGAGGAAAGGACGCGGTGGGTTGTCGATGTTCGCGCGCGCGGCTGCAACCAGGCCTGGGAATTGCTCGAGCCGCTCGATGATCGACACCATGCGCACCTCGAGCGGAGCGTAATCGAGCAACAAGAGCAACGAGAGATCCATCTGGCCGGAATAGTAACGTGGGTTCTGACGCCACGTGGCAAGCTCACCCAGCCAGAATTGATCACGATCGATTTGCCGCAGCACGACGACGCGGTCGAGTTGTTGATCCGGCGAGAGCTTCGTGAGCTCATACGCGAGAAACTGCCCCTCGAACGCGGCGATGTCTGTCAAGTAGGCTTCAATCGCGTTTGCGCTTCGATCGCCGAGGCGGCCGTCGTACTCGTGCAGTCCAGCCGCCATTGCGGCGGTCGGGTAAAAGTCGAAGTAACGATCGAGAAAAGCGTCGACCGCGGCGTCGAACGTGTCGTTGGAACGTTCCTGCGCGCGGGCCGATGTCGTCGCCAGCGCGAGCGTCGTCAGCGCCAGTAGGATCGGGATCGCGGCTTTCATGAGTTCTCCTAATCGATGTGCATTAGAGCGGTAGCTCGCAGTCGTACAACATTAGCACCCGACGGGTATATTGACCCGATGATCAGCGAATCATGGGAAGACGACACGGCGTTGACGTTTTGTGATCAGTGTGGTCACCTGCAACCGGGCGTCCAGGCGGCGTGTGAACGATGTGGCGTACCGCTCGACCGCAGCGTTTACGATCCCTTTGTCGCCATCCACCAAAACGCGGCGGTGGTCCGGCAAGCCGTTCGCGGCCGCGCCAAACCGTCCAGGTTTGGCAAGTTCGCCCTATTCACTTTGGGCCTGCTGTACTTGGTCTATTCGGCGATCTACCTCAAAGCGCTGCTCGACGATCCGCTATCGATCGTCGCGTTGATTTTGTTGCTGCTACACGTGGCGATCGGTGTGCTGATCTTCGCCGGTTTCCGACGCATGGCCCGGCGTGATTCCTGGGCCGAATACCGCCTCTACGACGATTAAGCGTTGACGCGCGTTAGCGTAATGTTCTCGTGTGCACGCTGATCGCCTATCACCGCGTTTTTGAGGACGCGCCCCTCGTCGTGGCGACGAACCGGGACGAAGCTTATGCACGCCCCGCCTCCGCCCCGGCGTGGCAGGGTGATCGACCTCGGATTCTGGCGCCGCGCGACGACGAGGCGGGCGGTACGTGGATGGGCGCTAACGAAGTACGACTTTGGGTCGGGCTGACGAATGCCGAGGGCCATCCGGTCGAGGGCGACCGGCGCTCGCGAGGCCTCCTGTGTCGGGACTTGCTCGGTTGTGCTGACAGCCACGAGGTCGTGGCACGGTTGACGGGGCTGGACGATCCCTACAACGCTTTCAACCTGTTTGCTTCTGACGGCGAAGCGGCCCATCTAGTGGAGTACGCGGAAGGTCGCGCGGCGGCGCGACCCCTCGAGCCCGGATGCCACATCGTGACCAACCGCGCCATCGACGACACCGCGACGGAGCCCAAGGTGCAGCGCGCGATCGAGCGACTCGGAGCAGCCGATCTTTGGGATCTGCGACCCGGATCACGAGCGCCGGAGTCGTTGATGTCGAAGCTGGGCCTGATACTGGGTGACCATGGCCTCGGCGGAGACGATGCGTTGTGTTTGCACGGAGAGCGGTACGGGACCCGGAGCGCGGCGGTGTGGCGAGTCGGCTCGCCCGGGGAGGGCACCGCGATCGAGCTCCGCTACGCCGACGGGGCGCCCTGCTCGACTCCGTTCATGACGGTTCAAACGGGCGTGTGACGCGCTTCCGCCGCGTTGACGGTCAAAAAAGCGGCCGCTAACGTTTCCCCACTTACGCCCTCCGCCTGGCGAAACTATTTAGGAGATCCCCATGTCAAATATTCCCGACGATTTGCGCTATTCAGAAGATCACGAGTGGGTCGCGTTCGATAGTGAAAGTGGCGTGGCCACGATCGGGATCACCGACTACGCCCAGGGAGAGTTGGGCGATGTCGTATTTCTCGAGTTCCCGGAGATCGGCGCCACGGTCGCCAAGGGCGATTCGGCAGGCACAATCGAAGCGGTCAAGACAGTGGCCGATCTGTTTGCGCCGTTTGGTGGCGAGATCACCGAAGTCAACGTCGGGCTTGACGATCGTCCAGAGATAGTCAACACCGACCCCTACGGCGAGGGTTGGATGATCCGCATGCGAGTCGACGACCCATCGGTCGTCGATGGACTTCTTGATGCCGACGGGTATCAACAACACATCGGCTAGGCCCTTACTCAAATGACGACTATTCCGCTACCGGACCGGTTCGCCGACCGACACATCGGACCACGCGATGTTGACATCGACGCGATGCTCGAAGTGCTCGGATACTCGAGTCTGGATGAGCTAACGACCGCAGCCGTGCCGGCGGAGATTCAATCAACCCAGGAGCTCGATCTCCCACCGGCTGTTCCGGAGCACGACGTTCTCGCCGAACTGCGCACGATCGCTGACCAGAATGAGGTTTACCGCTCCTACATCGGGATGGGCTACTACGGCTGCGTCACGCCGCCGGTGATTCTGCGGAACATCCTCGAGAATCCCGGTTGGTATACCGCCTATACGCCCTATCAGGCGGAGATCTCTCAAGGTCGCATGGAGGTGCTGCTGGCGTTTCAGACGATGGTCGCGGACTTGACCGGTCTCGAGGTCGCCAACGCATCGCTGCTTGACGAGGCTACGGCCGCGGCGGAAGCGATGGCGATGTCGATTCGCGTGAGACGCAATCGCAACGTCTTTTTGATCGATCGGGGTTGCCATCCGCAGACTATCGCGGTCGTAAAAACGCGAGCCGCGGCGCGTGAGATCGATGTCCGCGTGGTCGATGCGCTCGAAGCGGAGATCGGTCCCGATACGGCCGGTGTCTTGGTGCAGTACCCGACGACCGAGGGGGCGATCGCCGATTATCGAGCGTTGTGTGAGCGCGCCCACCAGGTGGACGCACTGGTGACAGTGGCGACCGATCTGTTGGCGCTTACGCTGTTGTCCCCACCGGGCGAGTGGGGCGCCGATATCGCGATCGGCAGCAGTCAACGTTTTGGTGTGCCGATGGGATATGGCGGGCCTCACGCTGCATTCTACGCGACGCGCGCCGAGTTCGCGCGCAAGGTGCCGGGGCGGATCATCGGCCTCACCCGTGATGCTGCGGGCGATCCGGCGCTCAGAATGGCGCTGCAAACGCGTGAGCAGCACATCCGCAAGGAACGTGCGAGCAGCAACGTCTGCACGGCGCAGGTTCTGCTTGCCGTGGTGGCAGCGATGTATGGGGCCTATCACGGCCCAGAGGGGCTCGAACGAATTGCCCGCCGGGTACACGGGCTGACGCAAAAACTGGCCGCCGGTTTGCGCGGGCTCGGTCATGGCGTTGTCAACGATACGTATTTCGACACGCTAACGATCGAGGTCGAAGATGGGGCGCAGATTCATCGTGCCGCCGCCGAGCATCGCATCAACCTGCGACCGATCTCCGACACACGGATCGGCGTATCGCTCGACGAAACCACGACCGCAAATGACGTGGATGACGTGATCCGGGTGTTCGCGCCGGATGGAGCCAGGTTGGAGGCCGGCGGCTCGTCTTCGGGCGACTCTGAGGCGATTCCGGGCGACCACCAGCGAACGTCGAGCTTCCTAACCCATCCCGTGTTTCAGAGCTATCGATCCGAAACCGAGATGTTGCGTTACCTCAAGCGGCTCGAGAATCGTGACTTCTCGCTGACCCACGGGATGATCCCGCTTGGCTCTTGCACTATGAAGCTCAACGCCACAACTGAGATGATCCCGATTACGTGGGAACCGTTTGGGAACCTGCACCCGTTTGTGCCACGCGATCAGGCGCGGGGATACGAAGCGCTAATCGCCCAACTCGCAGATCAGCTCGCCGAGATTACCGGGTTCGCCGCCATATCGATGCAACCGAATGCGGGTTCGCAGGGAGAATTGACGGGTTTACTGGTGATCCGGGCGTACCACCGGGCGCGCGGCGATAACAACCGCACGACGTGCCTGATCCCGAACTCGGCACACGGGACGAACCCGGCCAGCGCGGTCATGGCCGGCATGCAGGTCGTGCCGATTGACACTGATGACCGAGGTAACATCGATATCGACGACCTGCGCGCCAAAGCCGAGAAGTACTGTGATACGCTCGGCGCGACGATGGTCACCTACCCATCGACGCACGGCGTCTTTGAGGCCTCGATCCGCGAGGTCTGTGACATCATCCACGAGTTTGGCGGACAGGTTTACATCGATGGCGCAAACTTGAACGCCCAGGTTGGGTTGTGCCGACCCGGCGATTACGGTGCCGACGTCGCGCATTTGAATCTCCATAAGACGTTCTGCATCCCGCACGGCGGCGGGGGGCCGGGCATGGGGCCGATCGGCGTGGCCGAACATCTGGCGCCCTATCTGCCAGATCACCCGATCGTCGAGATGGGTGCGCCGGAGTCGTTTGGAACCGTTTCGGCGGCGCCGTGGGGCAGCCCATCGATCCTGCCGATCTCTTGGGCCTATATCCGGCTGATGGGGCCGGGTGGTCTGAAGAAGGCGAGCCAGGTCGCTATCCTCAACGCGAATTACATCGCCCGTCGGTTGGAGAGCGAATACGATCTGCTGTATGCGGGAGCGGACGGTTTGATCGGTCACGAGTGCATTCTCGATCCGCGACCGTTTCGTGAAACCAGCGGCGTCGACGTCGAGGACATCGCCAAGCGCCTGATCGACTATGGTTTTCACGCGCCGACGATATCGTTCCCGGTAGCCGGTACGATGATGGTCGAACCGACCGAGAGCGAATCAAAAGAAGAGCTGGATCGATTCTGCGACGCGCTGATCGCGATCCGTGAGGAGATCAGGGAGATAGAGACTGGCGTCGCTGACAGGGACGACAACCTGCTCGTCAACGCACCCCATACACTGGCCGCGGTGACGACGGACGCGTGGACCCACCCGTATTCACGTGAGCGGGCGGCGTTCCCGAACCCCGCGTCGCACGAGCGCAAGGTGTGGCCCGCGGTAGCACGGGTCGATGCCGCTTTCGGCGATCGGAACTTGGTTTGCGCGTGTCCTCCAATGGCGGCGTACGAGCCCGAGCCCGCGGTGGCTTCTGCGCACCATGCGCCGTGAAAGGAGCGTTTCATGGCTAGGCTGACGTGGCACGCCCACTCGTGCTTCGAGTATCAAACCACGCGCGGGAAGATCTTGATCGACCCGTTCTTATCCGAGAATCCAAAGGCCGACGTGAGCCCCGATGAGTTAGACAAGGTCGATGCGATTGTGCTGAGCCACGGGCATGGGGATCACTGGGGGGACACGGTGTCGATCGCGAAACGTACCGGGGCGCTCGTCGTCGCCGCCTACGAGCTGGCACAGCTCGCGATGGAGCAAGGCTGCGAGGCACATCCGCTCGCGTGTGGCGGCGGTCGCGAGTTTCCGTTCGGGCACGTGAAGCTGGTCCCCGCGGCGCACGGTTCGATGACGGAAGCCGATCCAAAGTACTCAACGACGGCGTGCGGAATCGTGATCACCGCCGACGAAAAGGTCCTCTACCACGCCGGCGACACCGCGCTAACAGCTGACATCCAGCTGTTGGGCAGTCTGTACACGTTCGACTGCGCTTGTCTTCCGATCGGCGACAACTTCACGATGGGCCCCGGTGACGCGCTCCATGCGGTCAAGTTCCTAGAGCCCAAGCTGGTCGTGCCGATGCACTACGACACGTTCGACCTTATCGCGCAGGACGCGGAGGCATGGAAAGCCCGCGTCGAGAGCGAGACATCGACCCAATGCGCGGTGCTGACTCCCGGCGAGAGCGTCGATTTCTGAGCCCGGGTTGGCGGTTGCTCGAGACGGGCGCGAGGCCTGGCGTCTGGAACATGACATGCGATCGGGCGATCCTGAACGCGGTGGAAGGCGGTGCCTCTCCACCCACCGTGCGGTTCTACGGCTGGTCACCGCCCGCGGTCTCGATCGGACGCCACCAACCCGAACCCGATGCAAAAGCGATCGCCATGCTCGAAGCCCGAGGCGTCGACTGTGTGCGCCGCCCGACCGGCGGCCGGGCGGTCTACCACGGGGAGGTTACCGAGGAGCTGACCTACAGCGTGGTGGCGCCGATCGGGGTGGGGCCGTTCGTTGGTCGTGGGGCGGATGTGCATCGACGCATCCACTCCGCGCTCGCGGCGGCGTTGGCCGAGCTCGGAGTGCCCGCCCGGCTGACCGAAGACAGGGCCGAGCATCCGGTGCGCCCACTTCGTCCCGACGACCGGTTGGCGTGTTTTGCGTTTCCAGTCGGCGACGAGATCACCGCTCAAGGCAAGAAGTTGGTTGGGAGCGCCCAAAGGCGGACCCGGAAAGCATTCTTGCAGCATGGCTCGATTCCGCTGGCCGGTGATCACACCATCTTGGACGCTGTATGGCCGGGCAGCCTCGACCGCGGCGCAGCGACGACGGTGAGCGCAGCCGCCGGTCGTGACGTCAGTTATGGCGAGTTAACGGCGGGAATAGTCCGAGCTTTCGAGCGGGAGTTGAACGTGAACCTCTCGCCCGGGGTACTCACGCCCGAGGAAGAGGCAACGATCGTTGCCTCTCGTGGTGCGCTTGCCACGACTTGACACTCTTTGACGCGGAGGACGATACTCTTGCCCCGAATCGTGATACCCCATCCGATCCCATTCCTCGCGCTCAGCCTCACGCTGCTGGCTGCCTGTAGCCGCAGTGAGTCGGCGGGTGGCCGCCCGGACGCGGAGTCGGCCCCGGTCAACGGAGGCACGGCGGTCGTCGCCACCGTGAGCGATTTCGATGCGTTCAACGATCTCGTGTCGACCGATTTCGAAACCAACCAAGTCCGCAACTTCATGCTCTTCATGCCGCTCCTTCGCCTCGACGAGGAGCTGAACTTCGAGCCCTATTTGGCCGATTCTTTTGGTGTCGCCGAAGACGGGCTATCGATCACGTTCCGGATCCGGGATGGCATCACATGGCACGATGGCACCCCGACAACGGTTGACGACGTCCTCTGGTCGTACGAGATGATCAAGAGGCCGGAGATCGCCTACGCCAACAGCGCGTACTTCCAGTACGTCACCTCGGTCGACCGGATTGATGACCATCGGGTCCGGTTCAACTTCTCCCAGGCCCACTCCGACGCGCCCATGAACTATACGGCGTGGCAGACGATGCCCAAGCACTTGCTCGAGGATGTCGACCCGGCCGACATGAAGAACGCCGAGTTCAACCGTAAGCCGGTGGGCAACGGGCCGTTCAAGTTCGTGTCCTGGCAGCCAGAGCAGCAGATCGTGTTCGAGGTCAACGAGGAGTTTCTTCTGGGGCGACCGCACCTCGACCGAGTCGTCTTCCGGGTCATTCCCGAGCAGACGACCGAGCTGACCGAACTGCTAACCGGTGGGATCGACTACATGCGAGCGATACCCCCAAAGGAGATGGCTCGCGTCGAATCGAGCGATCGGGCTTATTCGATTACATACCCGACCCGCTCGTACACGTTTCTGGCTTGGAACACACGCAACCCGCTGTTCGAGGATCCGTCGGTACGGCGTGCACTCACCTTGGCTATCGATCGCGAGCAGATCGTCGACGCCTTGTTGTACGGCTACGGTCAGATCGGTGTGGCCGACGTGATGCCGTTTCAGTGGCCGTTCCACGAGACGCTCGAGCCCTGGCCGTACGATCCGGAGCGGGCCAAGGCGCTGTTGGCTGAAGCTGGTTGGGCAGACTCCGACGGCGACGGTCTGATCGACAAGGATGGACGACCGTTCCGTTTCAGCTTGCGGACCAATCAGGGCAACGACCTGCGCGAAGACATCGTCGTCATCGTGCAGAACGATCTCGCGAAAGTCGGAATCGATGTTCAGCCTCGGTTGATGGAGTGGAACACATTCATCGACGATCTGAAGGCGAAACAGTTTGACGCCGCGGTCAGCGGCTGGGCGGTCGATTTCAACTTCGACCCGACGGACCTCTTCTCGACCGCCGCGATCGAGGGGAAGTACAACTATCCGTCGTACACAAATGCACGCGCCGACACGCTGATGCAGCAGGCACTGACGACGCTCGATCGCGAGAAAGCCAAACCGCTTTGGCACGAGTACCAGGAAATCATTCACCGTGATCAGCCATACACGTTTCTCTACTACCTCGAAGAACGCGTGGGTGTAAGCACACGGCTGCAGAACGTCGAAGCGGATGCACGCGGCTATCTGGTTGGCATCGTCAACTGGTGGATTCCCGAATCGATGCAGCGGAGAGGCGGAGGCAGGCCACTGGCGGCCAAGTCGAGCGAGTAGCGAAAGCTAGATAATTCACGCGGGAGGCGATAATGCGCACAGGCGTTTGGCACGTGGCCGCAATTGGTGCGGTGATGTTCTTGATCGGGTGTGGTGGAGGTGGAAGCGGCGACGTGGGGGACACCGGTTCTCCGGAGCTGCAACCCGCCGACGGCGACATGCTGGTCGTCGGTCTCGAAGTCGACCTTGACACGATGTTTCCGCCGACCTCGAATTCGGTATCCGCTAGCGACGTCTACGGCCACATCTACTGGTACTTGATGCGATCGAACCCGGATTTCATCACCGTCCGACCGGGTCTCGCCGACTCGTTCCGCTTCTCGCCGGACTCGCTCTCGATCGACTTTTTCATCCACCCGGGCATAACGTGGCACGACGGGGAGCCGTTTACGGCCGATGATGTCGTCTTCGCGCACCACGTGTGCAAAGCGCCGGAGATCGGTTGGAGTGCGGTCGACTGGCTCGAGCATATCACAAACGTCGAGGCGCTCGACCCGCTCACCGTGCGGTTCACGTTCGATGAGCCGTACATGTATCAAGTTCAAGACTCAAACGTCTGTTATCCGCTTCCGAAGCACATCCTGGGCGATGTCCCGTTCGCCGAGATGTCGGAACACCCGATCGCCCGCGAGCCGGTTGGCAACGGGCCGTTCCGTTTTGTCTCGTGGGAGTCTGGGCAGGAGGTGGTAATCGAGGCCAACCCCGACTTCGCGCTCGGACGGCCGCATCTCAACCGGGTCACGTTCCGCATCATCCCCGACCAGACATCCTTGACGACCCAGATCCAGAACGGTGACATCGATCTGTGGACGCGCTTCGGACCCGCGTTCTACCCACAGCTGAGCGAAGCGCCCGGGCTCACCGTCCACTCGTACCCCGGCCGGTCGTACACCTATGTGGCGTGGAACCGGCTCGATCCGCTATTCGAGGACAAGCGTGTGCGGCAGGCGCTGACGATGGCGATCGATCGCCAGCAGATCGTCGATGCGCTGGTGTATGGACAGGCGACGGTGGGTACGCAGCCGTTGATCTCGACGATCTGGGCTCATGACCCGACGATCGAACCGTACCCGTTCGATCCTGAACGTGCGAAGGCGTTGCTGGAGGAGGCCGGCTGGACCGATTCCGACGGCGATGGGGTGCGCGAGAAGGATGGTCGTGAGTTCAAGTTCCAGATGGCCACTAACGGCAACAATCGAATGCGGGTCGACATCGTGACCGTAATCCAGCAACAGCTCAAGGATGTCGGCGCGGAAGTCACGCCAAACGTGCTCGAGTTCAACACCTTCATCGACCAGCTATTGGCCAAGGATTACCAATCGGCCGTCGGCGGTTGGTCGGTGGGTATCAAGGCGGCGTTGACGTCGTTGTTCGGGAAGGACGCGTTGTTCAACTTCGTGAGCGCGGACAATGAACGGATGTTGGAGCTCATGGCACAAGCCGAGCTCGAACGGGACATGGATAAGGCGAAGCGACTTTGGTCCGAGATGCAGCGAATCTCGGTCGACGAGTCTTACTACACGTATCTGTTTCAGCTCAACGATCTTCACGCGATCAATGAACGGTTCGAGAACACCGATATGAACGCCTACGGCTGGGGATTCAACCTCGAGGAGTGGTTCGTGCCCGAGGGACGGCAGCGATACAACGTACCTGTTGGAGCGTCACCGATTGCTGAAGCCGGTCAAGGATCGTCAGGCGCACCAAGCTCGACCGGCCGTTGATCGGCTACATCATAAAGCGCACGCTGCAGGCGATCCCCATCCTGTTGGGGGCGTCGACGATCATCTTTTTCCTGATGCACGCCGCCCCCGGTGATCCCACCTCGATCTATCTCGCCGACCCCAACATCGATCCCGCGGTCATCGAGCAGATGCGGCGGAATCTGGGCCTCGATCAGCCGATCCACATCCAGTACTTCCGCTGGGTCTCGTCATTTCTGACCGGTGACTTCGGCTACTCGTTCTCGCAGCATCGACCGATCTCCGACATCCTCAAGGACGCCATCCCGAACACGCTGCTGCTGAGCTCCATCGCGCTGATCGTCATCTTCATTGTCGGCGTCGTCGTCGGTACGATCCAGGCCGTGCGGCAGTACTCGTGGATGGACAACACCGCGACCGTGGCGTCGTTTTTCTTTTACTCGATGCCATCGTTCTGGTTCGGGTTGATGCTGATCCTGCTCTTCGCCTACAAGCTACAACTGCTGCCCGCCAGCCAGATGACGGCCGTCGACCACGAGTTCATGAGCGGCAGCGACAAGCTCATCGATCGAGCGAAACACTTGATTATGCCCTCCCTCGCTCTGGGACTCGGTGGCGCCGCAGCGGTCGCGCGGTACATGCGAAGCGGGATGCTCGAGCAAATCCGGCAGGACTACGTGCGCACCGCTCGCGCCAAAGGGTTGGACGAACGCAAGGTCGTTTTCAAGCACGCGATGCGGAATGCGCTGATCCCGATCATCACGTTGTTGGGTCTGTACATCCCCTTTCTGATAAGCGGCGCGGTCCTGATCGAGACGATTTTCGCCTGGCCTGGGATGGGGCGCACGATCGTCACGGCGATCTTCCAACGCGACTACCCGGTCGTCCTGGCGAGCGCTTTCGTCATCTCGATCTTGGTGATCTCCGGTAACCTCGTTGCTGACATCCTTTACTCGGTCGTCGACCCGCGGGTGCGGGTCGAGGAAGCCGAATCGTAGTGAACCCCAAAGCCTACACCGGTGAGATCGAAAGCGCGGAGTTGACGATCGGTGCGCCGAGCACCTCGGAACCCGTTTTGGATGGTGGACGGGAGGGAGGGCCGAGAAAGGGCTGGGCGGTGGTGCTGTCAGCGATCGTTCCAGGGCTCGGCTCGCTCGCTATCGGACGGAAACAGGCGGGGATCTGGATCTTTAATGGTTGGGTGTTGGCGTTTGCGACGCTGCTGTTGTCGCGCGAGGACATTGCGCGGGCCCTCAGCGAGGGACGGCTCGATGATCAGATCGCGCTGGTCACGTTGGTGGCGACGCTGATCGCGTTGTGGACGTGGGGCATTTACGACGTGTCGGTGCTGGCCACCAAGCCGATCCGTCGCACCGGTGTCAGTCAATGGCGGTTGGCGGGGCGCCGCTTTCGCAAGAACCACCTCGCCATGGCAGGGTTGGGGGTCATGGGATTCCTGTACTGGGTCACTCTGATGGCACCGTTCATTGCGCCCTTCGATCCCAACTTTCAGGGCAACATCGTGCTGAATCGGTATCTGCCGCCCAGCGCCGAGCACTACTTTGGCACCGATAAATTTGGCCGCGACGTTTTCAGCAGAATCCTCTACGGGGCGCGAATCTCGCTGACGATCGGTTTTCTGGCGGTCGCCATCTCGATCACGTTGGGCGCGCTGCTGGGGTCGTTGGCGGGTTACTTCCGCGGGTGGATCGACACCGGAATCGCGCGCTTTATCGATATGCTGCTCTCGATTCCGCGGCTCATTCTGGTACTCGTCATCATCGCCATATTCGAGCCGTCGATCTGGCTCATCATCGCTGTGCTAGGCCTCACCGGGTGGGAGGGAAGCGCACGCATCGTGCGCGGCCAGTTCCTTCAGTTGCGCGAACAGGAGTTCGTGCAGGCTTCGCGCGCCTTGGGCTACTCCGACAGGCGCATCATCATGCGCCACATCCTGCCCAACACCCTGGCGCCGATCATCGTCATCGCGACCCTCAACATCGGCAACACGATTCTGCTCGAGGCCGGGCTGTCGTTCCTCGGGCTCGGGGTCCAACCGCCGACCGCTTCTTGGGGATCGATGGTCAACGACGGCAGAGATGCGATGATCACTGCGTGGTGGATCTCGACGTTTCCTGGTTTGGCGATCGTTGCGACCGTCATTTCGTTCAATCTCCTCGGGGATGGATTGCGCGACGCGCTCGACCCGAGGCTACGCAATTGACCGACTGACTCCCGACCCCCGGCGCTGAGGAGGAGTCCAAATGGTAACCGGCATCAGCGAAGGAACGATTGGCAGGCTGATGGAGCTGTTCGACCTCGACACGAAAGAGATAGCCAGCGCAGTGGGCTGTACAGCAGGCACGCTGAACCGCTGGCGCAGAGGCGAGCAGATCCCGTCCAAGGAATACTTGGAGCGTTTGGAGTTGCTAGACGCGTTCTTGTACCAAGTACAGAAGTCGTTGCGCTCGCGGCGTCGGTCTCGGGAGTGGTTTGATGCGCGGATACCGGCGCTTGGGAACCGGACACCGAGAGACGTTTTCTTGAGTGCGAATTTAGCGCACTTGGTTGTTTATCTACGACAACACGAACGCTTATGAGCGAACCGTTGCTCACAGTCCGGGATCTCGAGACCTACTTCTACACCGACGAAGGTGTGGCTAAAGCGGTCGACGGCGTGTCGTTCGATATGAACGCGCAGGAGACGCTCGGCATCGTCGGCGAGTCGGGGTGCGGAAAGTCGGTCACCGCCCTTTCCATCCTGCGGCTCATTCCAGACCCGCCGGGGCGGATCGAGGGGGGACACATCCGCTTTGAGGACATCGACCTGCTGTCGCTGTCTGAACGCGAGATGCGCCGGATACGTGGCAACGAGATCGCGATGATCTTCCAAGAACCGATGACATCGCTCAATCCGGTCTACACGGTCGGCGATCAGATCGGCGAGGTGTTGCGGCTCCATCGTGGAATGTCGAAGGACGAGTCACGGGAAAAGGCGATCGACATGCTGACTCGGGTGCGTATTCCTGACGCTGCACAGCGTGTCGACGAGTATCCACATCAGCTATCCGGCGGACAGCGTCAGCGTGTGATGATTGCGATGGCACTGGCATGTGACCCGGCATTGTTGATCGCCGATGAGCCGACGACGGCGTTGGACGTCACCGTTCAAGCGCAGATATTGGATCTGCTGAACCGGCTCCAAGACGACTTCGGGATGGCGATCATGTTGATCACGCACGATCTAGGGGTGATCGCCGAGACCGCCCACAGAGTCGTCGTCATGTACGCGGGCGTCGTGGCCGAGATCGGCACCGCCGAACAGGTCTTTGGAGGTCCCAACCATCCGTACACCGAGGGACTCAAAGCCGCGATCCCGAAGCTCGGCGAAAAGGTCGAGCGGCTGAACACGATACCCGGTGGGGTGCCTTCGCCGTTTGAAGAGATGGTGGGCTGTCCATTTCACAACCGCTGTCCGCGTGTGATGGACATCTGTAAGAGTGAGTTGCCCGAGCTAAGGGAGGTCGGTGACGACGGCCACGTGGCGAGGTGTTTTCTCTTTGAGTAACGCTACCCAATCCGGAAACGGCGGCCCGGCGCTGGTCGCCGTGCGTGATCTCACAAAGCACTTTCCGATCAAGCGCGGGTTCTGGTCGCGCACGGTGGGCTCGGTGAAGGCCGTGGATGGGATCACGTTCTCGATTCAGCCCGGCGAGGTGTTGGGGTTGGTCGGTGAATCGGGTTGCGGGAAAACGACCGCCGGTCGCTGTATTCTGCGGTTGATCGAGCCCACGGGTGGCAAGGTAGAGTTTCGGGGGCAGGACGTGCTCGCGCTAGACCGAGGCGAGATTCGGAGCCTCCGCCGTGAAATGCAGATCATCTTTCAGGATCCGTACTCGAGTTTGAACCCACGGTTGACGGTGGGATCGATGCTCGTCGAGGCGCTCCGAATACATGGCATCGCACAGGGCGCCGATGGCAAAGCACGCGCCAGGGAGTTGCTCGAAGTCGTCGGTCTTCTTCCGCAGCACGCGAACCGCTACCCACACGAGTTCTCGGGTGGCCAACGTCAGCGGATCGGGATCGCCCGCGCGCTTTCGGTAGATCCGAAGTTCATCGTCTGTGACGAGCCGGTGTCGGCACTCGACGTTTCGGTACAGGCGCAGGTCATCAACCTCCTGCTCGACCTGAAGCAAGAGTTCGACCTGACGTTTCTGTTCATTGCCCACGACCTGGCGGTGGTCGAGCACATCTCCGATCGGGTGGCGGTCATGTACCTGGGGAAGCTGATGGAGCTGGCGGAAGCCGACGAGCTGTACAGGAATCCCCTACATCCGTACACCAAGGCACTGATGTCGGCGATTCCGGTTCCCGATCCTGTCGTCAAGCGCGAGCGGATCATGCTGGAGGGCGACGTGCCGAGCCCCGCGAATCCGCCTTCAGGGTGCCCGTTTCATCCGCGTTGCCCGATCGCCACCGCCGAGTGCGCCGAGATCGTCCCCGAGTTTCGAGAGGTCGAGCCCGGCCACCACGTGGCGTGCATAAAGGTCTAGACTCACTCTTGTAGCACGTGGAGGCGCCATCGGCGTCGACTTGACGGCCCTTCGCGAGGACTACTAATGTTGCCGCCTTGATCGTTCCGTGACGTCCGAACCCCTCTCGTGTGGAGGCCGCCTTGGATCCGTTGAAATTTTTCCAGGATGGAGGGGTCTTCATGTGGCCGCTCCTGGCTCTGGCGATCATCGGTCTGCTATTGATCGCTTGGAAGCTCTCATCGCTCATGTCGACATCGAATAAGACGCGTTCTCTGCTCGAGGACGTCGACGGCCTGATCTCCAATCACCGATTGGAAGAGGCCAAGGCTCGATGCCGCGAGAGCGACACGCCGGTCGCCAACATCCTATTGGCTGGCCTCGACAAACATGACCAGGGAACCGAGCGGGTGATGACCGCGATCGAGAACGAGGGCATGATTCAGATGTCACGGCTCGAGAGCGGGCTGGTCTGGCTGGCGACGATTGCCAACGTCGCTCCGTTGCTCGGATTCTTGGGTACGGTTGCCGGCATGATCATCGCTTTCGGCGCGATCGAGCTGGCTGGTGAGGTGGACGCGACGTTGGTGGCTGGTGGTATCAAGGTGGCGCTCATCACGACCGCTACCGGTTTGGCGATCGCCATCCCCGTCAACATCGCACACAACTATTTCGTGTCGAAGATCGATGGACTGGTAATCGATATGGAGGAGACCTCGCAGAATCTCATCGAGACGCTCCACGAGATCGAGCGCGCACCTTCGCCGGCAGCCCCGCCGAGGGCCTAATCGATGGCGCAGATCCTAAAGCGCAAGTCTAGGGTTTCGGACGAGATCCCGACTGCCTCGATGGCGGACATCGCGTTCCTGCTCCTGATCTTCTTCCTAGTGACTACGGTGTTCGCCGAGGATCGCGGGCTGAGCCTGGTGTTACCAGAGAAGGCGACCGAGGAAGTCGAGGTCAACCCAAAGAACATCATCACGTTCTACGTCGTTGGGAACGGCGTGGTCCAGCTACGGCGGGGGGATTCTCCGGATAAGCAGACGATCAACTACGATCAGACCGAGGCGGTCGCGCGGCAGGAGCTGGCGGCCAATCCGAGACTGATCGTGAGCGTCAAGACATCACCGGACGCGAAATACGTCGACATGGTCAACGTCCTAGATGAGGTCAAACTGGCGGGTGCGACCCGGATCAGCCTTCAGGAATGGGATCGATCCATCGAGTGACGATCTGCCGAATCGAGCCGAGGAGAGGCCCGGGTTGCGATCCGGGCCTTTTTTCTTTTGTTGACGTCATGCGCGCTTGTTTGGTGACCTCAATTGCCACGTTGTTGCCGGGGTTGGCGTTGGCAGCCGAGCGATGTCCGATCTATTGGGATCCGGGTGATCCGGTGGCACTCTATCCACACAACGTGGCAGCGGTCGAGTCACCCAGCAAGTTGCTGGATGTGACCGGGCAAGTCGCGTCGCGAGCGGCTCGCAGCTGGATCGAAGTGGGTCGTCCGGAGGTCGCGCTCAAGTGGCTCGAGTCGGCGTCGGCGGATGCACCGGCACCGCGGGTGTATCGATTGGCCGCGCTGGCTGCGCTCGGTCGCTGGGCGGAATACGAGGATCTGCTGGCTGCCACGCCGAGCGGGTTTCTGCCGGACGGTTGTGTGCCACTGATCGAACGTTGGAGTGCCCATGCGGCGAGGGCGTTGGGAGAGCCGATCCGAGCCGATCGCGCGTTTGACCGGCTGGTGGCTGCCGCTCCAGGTCTCGGCGCGTATGTCGATCTGTGGCGTTTGGAGGCGGCGGCAGAGTCGGGCGATTTGGTTCGTGGTCTAGGCGCGTGGGCGGCGGTGGCAGAAGCCGATTTACCGCCGTTGGTGCATGACCACGGCCGAGTGCTGCTGGCGTTGCTCTACGAGCGAGCGGGTGAGCTCGACCGGGCTCGCGAGTTGCAGATCGCACTGGCGCTCGAGGCACGCGGCCCCCAGCGCGGTCAGCGTTGGTTGGCGGTGGCGGAGCTCGAAGATCGCATCGGCGATCATGCTGCAGCTGACAAGACCCGGCGCCGAGTGCTGGCTGAGACCCCAGCCATAGCGTCAGACATCGTGCTCGATCCGGTGCAGCGAGAGCGACTCGCTATTTCTGCGGTCGAGGCGGCTCAGGTTCTGGTGGCTGCCGGCCAGCCCGAGGAGGCGAAGCGGTTTGCTACCATCGCGATCGATGAAGATCTCGACGAAGCGACTTTGAGCGCTGCTTTTCTGGCACGCGCGCAAGCGCGAGCGGCGACCGCTGATCGGGCCGGCGCGGAGGCCGACTACGCCGAGTTCCTGAGCCGTTGGCCAAACGACCCGCGGGCTCCCGACGTGCAATACTCCCGCGCTCGCCTGCCGGTATCTGCCCGAGACGGAGAAACGGCGAGACGCCGACTCGAAAACTTTATCGCTCGTTTCCCAAACCATCGTCGGGTCGCCGCGGCCCAGTACTTGATCGCGGATTCGTATCAGGACGATCAGGCTGTCGACTCATCGTACGCTGATCGTGCGATCGAGTACTTCGACCAAGTGACACGCGAAAACGGCCGTTCGTTCTACGCCGATCGCGCCTACATGCGAGCCGCACACCTCGCCTTTGCGCTCGGTCGCTACGGGGAAGCTGCGGACAGGTACGCGGGATACCGCGGCCGTCGCAGCGCGCGCGAGGCGCGCTACTGGTTGGCCCGGGCGATGGAGGAGCAGGGCGACAGCAAGGGCGCCGAGGCGATTCTCCGCGGGCTGGCTAGCGAACCGCAGGCTGACTACTACGCGCTGCTGGCGGGAGAGCGCTTGGCCGGTGGGTCGTGGCTAGGTCGTCTGGGGCACACGTATCGCGCGGTTGGGGGCGCTCAAACACAGCTCATCGAAGCTTCGCTCGCCGATTCCGCCGGCCAGACGGCGGCTGCGTTGCTGGCGATCGGCGAGTGGCGGTACGCTCGGGCAGAGCTCGAGCGAGCGCTCGCCCGCAGGCGCGGAGACCCGACCGAGTTGGCGCAGTGGGCACGAGAGTTGGAGGCATGGGGTTTTCCGGATTTGACACTTCGGGCCGGTGTCTGGCTGGGGGAACGCACTGCTGGTGAGCGGTACGCTTTCCCAAGGGGGTTTGCGAACTCGGTCAACAACGAGGCGTCGGCGCATAGCGTCGACGGGTATTTGATGCTGGCGCTCATCCGACAGGAGAGTCTGTTTCGAGCCGATGCAGAGTCGCGCGCCGGTGCTCGTGGCCTCATGCAGATCATTCCCCAGACCGGAGAGGAGATCGCTACGGCCACCGGTTGGCCCGAGTACGATCCCTCGATCCTCGATCAACCGGCGGTCAACCTCCACTTTGGCACCCACTACCTGAAGCGGCAGATCGACCGGTTCGAGGGTTTCATACCAGCAGTGTTGGCCGCTTACAACGGTGGCCCTCACAACGTCGAGGTTTGGTGGTGGTATCCTGAGCGGACGCTTGACCCCGAGCTGTGGATCGATCGGATTCCCTTCCGCGAGACTCGCGACTACGTCAAGAAGGTGATCGTTCACTACGCTCTCTACCGGAGCTTGTACGATGATAGCGCCGCGTCGCGATAGGAGACCGGTGCCCGGGAGGCGATGGGGATTCGCGATCGCGGTCGTGTTGTCGATCGTCGCGGTGAACCAGTTGAGCGGCCAATCCGAGGTCGGAGGTCCACCACACACGACACTCGTCTACCCACCGTTCGCGCACACGTTGGGTATCCACCGCGCGCGATCGATGCACCTCAAGCTGTTCCTCGGTGATCGGACCCGGTTCGACAACCCACAAGGTGTGGCTGCGGTCAAGTTCGCGTCCGACGACGATCCCGAAGTGAAGGGAGACGACTTCCAGCTCACCTTATTCGGAGTGAACGCCGGCCGCGGAGAGATCCTCTACAACTCGACGATGCAAACGCTCGCCGTCTACGGTGGCGAGGGCGATGGTGAAGCGAAGTTCCGATCGCCGCGTGGGATCGAGGCCACCGTCGATGGGCGGGTCTATGTGGCCGACATGGGAAACCGTCGCGTGGCGCGCTTGCGATGGGACCCGATCAACCGCAGCCTAACTTGGGCCGGTGCGTGGCCGGCGAGCGAGCCCTACGACGTAGCAGCCGACGCCCGCGGCCAGCTGTTCGTTGCCGATCACGACTTGGGCGCGGTGCTGCGTTTCGCCGACTCGACCGCTGGTGCAGACACTGATCTGTTGATGCCATCTCCGATCGAGGGCGATCGGTGGCCGCTCCCAGCTGATGCGCACTCTCCCATCGCGCTGGCGGTCGGTGATTCGCTCGACCCTTGGTACAATCCGAAGGAATACCATTTGTACCTTATCGACCTAAACGGAGGTCGCCTCCGGGCGATCAGCGCGACCGGCGAGGTGTTGGCCGAGACGACTCCCGATGTGCTCGATCGTCGGGCCGATGAACCCGGTCGTTTCGGTTACGTCGAGCTGGACTTCTACGGCAACATCTACGTCAGCGACCAGCTCACCGGTGTGCTCTACAAGTTCGACCCCCAGCTCCGACCACTGGTGACGTTCTCCGGTCCAGGTCCGGTCGATGACGATCTCGACGAGCCACGCGGTGTCGCGATCTGGAGACGGTTTGGGCAGGTGTTCGTAGCCGAGCGGGAAGGGGCCCAGTACTTCTTCGTAGGGACCGACTTCGAGCCCCGCACCGGCCCGATCGAAGTTCGACGCAACGGTGACCGCGACATCGCATTCGATCTGTTCCTGACCGAGGCGGCGCTGATCACCGCCGTCTTTGTTAGCGCCCAAGGTGATACGCTGGCGATCGTGGATGCCGGGGTCCATGGGGTTGGCGCTCAGACCGTGTCGTGGGTCCCGACGGAGTGGAGATCGCCCCCAGCGGACGGGTGGTATGAGCGAGCCGTGCGGGTTTTAATAGAGGCCCGACCGACCTACTCTAGCCGCCGTCGCTTCAGCCGGATTCGGGATCTCGGACTCACGTGGGTGGACCACTTGACACCCTCTTCCGGGGATCAGTAGACTCGCCCACGTCCATCCGCACAGTAGCGGCTTCAACTGGAGGAGTTCCACCACCATGCCGAAGGGCAAAGTCAAGTGGTTTAACGACGCCAAAGGGTACGGGTTTATCGAGCAGGACAGAGGTGACGACGTGTTCGTTCACTTCACCGCGATACAGACCGAGGGTTTCAAGACCTTGGCAGAGGGGCAGGAAGTGGAGTTTGATGTGAATGATGGCAAGAAGGGGCCCCAGGCGTCCAACGTTCTGAAGGTTTAAGCTTCTCCGACGCGTTGAGACAAAGCACGACGCCTCGCGATTGCGAGGCGTTCGTGTTTCTAGTACCGGGCTCACGATACGTTGATAACCGTGCGTAGCATCTCACTGATCACATTGACCGTCGTGGCGGCCCTCGTCGCCGCTGTCGCCACGTCTGAAGACGCGTCATTGTGCGACGCTACGTCCCCGGCTGGCCCGAGCGTCGATTTATACTGCTTTGATCTGGTTCCCACGGCCGACTTTGTCGGGGCGACGGCTTCGGTCCAGTTGGGCCGGTCGATGTCGCCATTTGGCTTTGCGGTGGCCGCAGACGGACAGCCCAAGTACGAGCTCGACGTTTTGATAGACGGTCTTCCCGACCCTCGGGGACCCGAGACGGCCTTCGTCGCGTGGGTCACGACCCCGCTGCTCGATCCCATGATTCGGTTGGGGAACGTGAAAAACGGTCGCCACGCGCTGGGTACCGTCGAGTTCAATAAGTTCATCGTCCTGATTAGCGCGGAGACCGATCCCGCCGGAGCTCGTCCTGCCGGGCCGATCGTGCTACGTGGGTCGTCACCCAGCATGGCGATCCAGCCTCACGACTTGCCAACCTTGCTCTCGACCGCAACGTCTGGACGTGCAACCGATGGTGGGGAGGAGTGGGTCAAGCCGCCGATGCATCCAGCGGTCTTGGGGTTGCCCGGGTTGTCGTGGCTGGCACCGGACGCCAACCCGTTTCTCCCTCCGCTCAGCGCGGCTGCTCTGCCGATGTCTCAACCACCGAGCGTGGTGCGACTCGTCGATGGTGACTCGCTCCACTTGATCGCTGCTCCGGTTCTCCATTCGATCGGCGATCGGACTTTCACGATGTACGGGTTCAACGGCCAGATTCCGGGTCCGCTCGTCGCGGTGTCGCGCGACGCGACGATCGTCATCGGGTTCGAGAACCGACTTGGCTTGCCGACCACCGTGCACTGGCACGGCGTTCGCCTCGACAACGCGTACGACGGTGTCCCGGGTGTAACCCAGGACGTGGTTCCGCCGGGTGGGTCATTCCGTTATGAGGTCCACTTTCCAGATCCGGGTCTGTTCTGGTATCACCCCCACCATCGAGAGGATATCCTTCAGGATCTCGGCCTCTATGGGAACATCCATGTGACAGCCGACGCGATCGTCCCAGTGGACCGGCAGGAGTATCTGGTGCTGGACGACCTGCTGATTGCCGACGGGGGTCTGATACCCTTTGGCCATGAAGCCGGTACTCACGCCTTGATGGGAAGATTCGGCAACCAGTTTCTGATCAATGGCGAGCCCGACTACACTCTCGCGCTGCGGCGAAACGAAGTGGTTCGGTTTTTTATCACCAACGTCTCCAACACGCGCGTCTTCAATCTCGGATTTGACGGTGCCGCGATCAAAGTGATCGGGTCGGATCTGGGGCGATTCGAGCGCGAGACGTGGGTCCCGAGCGTCGTCATCGCACCAGCTGAACGCTATGTCGTCGACGTACAGTTTGAACAGCCCGGTGCTCGCTTCTTGATCAACGCGGTTCAGTCACTCGATCACGTTGCCGGTCGCTTCTTTGCGGAGATCGACACGCTTGGCCGCGTGGATGTCGGCGAATCGGTGATTGAAGACGATCGTACAGACGAGTTTCTTCGGTTGCGCAGCGCGACCGACGTGATCGACGAACTCGATCGGTACCGCCCACACTTCGACCGGCCCGTCGATCACGAGCTTGTGCTGACGCTGGAAGCCGACAGCCTGCCGTTTCCGCTGGGACCGCTGCTTCGGTTCGAGCGCTCGTACTTCAACCCGGTTGAGTGGAGCGGAACGATGCCGCGCATGAACTGGGCGGCGACATCCAAGCGGGTGCGTTGGATTTTGCGCGATCCGGCGACCGGAAAAGAGAACATGGAGATCGATTGGCGGTTTCGCCGTGACGACGTCGTCAAGCTGCGACTCGTAAACAGCCGCGACGCGCTTCATGCGATGCAGCATCCAATTCATGTTCACGGTCAACGGATGCTGGTCCTTTCGCAGAACGGCACGACGAACGAGAATCTGGTCTGGAAAGACACGCTGCTGATTCCTGCCGGGGGGACGGCCGAGGTGCTGCTGGACCTGACGAACCCCGGCGTTTGGATGGTTCACTGTCACATCGCGGAGCACTTGGAGACAGGCATGAAGACCACGTTCACGGTGGAGTGAGGAGAGCGATTATGGTGAGAGCAGTAACTCTGGTGGTCTCGCTTCTCGCGGTTGGCTTTAACGCCGTTTTCGTTTCGGCCCAAACGTCGTTGCCGGAGGAGGTCCAGGCTTTTGTGCAGGTCGACGCTCCGGTTGTGGCGCTGACGCACGTGCAATTGGTCGATGGGACCGGTGCTGAACCGGCCAACGATCAAACCGTCGTCATCGTCGAGGGTCGAATCAGCTTGGTGGGGTCAGCTGACGAGGTCAAGATCCCGGATGGCGCTGAGGTGCTCGACCTGAGCGGCCACACAGTCATTCCGGGGATTGTCGGGATGCACAACCACACCTTCTACACCACCTCTGGACGGCGGGTGCAACTGACGGAGAGTGCGCCGCGGCTCTACTTGGCCGGAGGCGTCACGACGATCCGAACGACGGGGAGCTATCACCCCTATAGCGAGCTAAGCCTGAAATCGGCGATCGATCGACGCCAGGCGCCGGGGCCACGAATTCACGTCACCGGTCCGTACCTGACTGGTGGCACGGGGGTCAGCTACATGACCCAGCTCTCGGGTCCAGACGACGCACGTCGTGTCGTCGACTACTGGGTCCACGAGGGCGCCACATGGTTCAAGGCGTACGCTCAGATCAGCAGCGATGAGCTGGCGGCGGTTATCGACGAGGCGCACAAACACGGTCTCAAGGTGACCGGCCACCTGTGCTCGGTATCGTTCAGGGAAGCGGTCGCCTTGGGGATCGACAATCTCGAGCATGGGTTCTTTACCAATACCGATTACGTGCCCGATAAGCCGGCTGATGTATGCCCGGGTGGTTTCAGGGATCACCTGCTAACGATCGATCTCGAGGGCGATGAGGTCCAGGCGACGATACGCGATATGATCGACCACGGCGTCGCGCTCACATCGACGCAGGCGATCTATGAGACGCTGGTGCCTGGACGGCCACCACTCGAGGATCGCGTGCTCGATGCGCTGGCACCCGAGTCGAGGGCGGACTACTTGCGATCGCGCGAGGAAATAGCGGCCAACGCGACCGAATCGATATGGCCGAATCTCTTTCGCCGAGCTCAGCGTTTTGAGAAGGCCTTCTTTGACGCTGGCGGGTTGCTCGCGGCGGGGGTCGACCCGACTGGGTTTGGTGGCGCGCTTCCCGGTTTTGGGGATCAACGCAACTACGAGCTGCTGCTTGAGACCGGATTTTCGCCGGTGCAAGCGATCCAGATCATGACCGCCAACGGAGCTAGGGTGTTGGGTGAGTACGATGAATATGGCTCCGTTGAACCCGGCAAGCTGGCTGAGCTGGTCGTCATCGACGGCGACCCGGTGAACCGGCCGGCCGAGATTCGGAACGTAACGTTGGTGTTCCGAGACGGCCTGGGGTTTGACACCGCCAAGCTCATCGAGTCGGTCGAGGGTTTGGTGGGTATCCGGTAGGTCCGCGATCAAGCGCAGTCACAGAAACCAGCTCCTCATCGACGCCTATCGGAGTTACGGGACGGCTTACCGAGTGCTCGTGCGCGGTCGCGTGCTCCGCGATCGTGGGGTCAGCCCATCGACCCCCGAAGACTCGCGCTGGACCAACCTGCGCAACACCTGGCGTCGACTGGCTAGCGCGGAGGTTCCGTACGCCCAGGTGGAAATGCGGTTTCGTCGGTCGACTGCCGAAGTCGTGGCAGACGACGAGGGCCACTTCCAGGCGGTGTTGTCGGTCGACGATCCGCCGACCGGGGATCAGCTGTGGCACCCGGCGGAGTTGAAGTTGCGGCGCCCGCGCGTAGAACAACCGGTAGTGGAACGAACACTCGTCATGGTTCCGAAGGCGCACGCAGATTTCGGCGTAATCAGTGATATCGATGACACCATAGTTCGATCCGACGTCGCGCGGACGGCCTTGATGGTGGGCCGAGTTCTGTTTGGAAACGCACACACACGTTCGCCGTTCCCCGGTGTGGCCCCGTTCTTTCGCGCTCTGCACCGGGGTGCGGCCGGTGACACATCACGCCCCGTCTTCTATGTGTCGAGCAGCCCGTGGAATCTGTACGACGTCTTGCTTCATTTTCTCGAGTTGCGTCAGATCCCGATTGGACCGCTAGAGCTACGTGACTGGGGCTCGCTGCGGCAGGAGCTACGTCGCGATCGGCATCGCGAGCACAAGTTGCAGGCAATTCGCCGCATCTTTCAGATGTTTCCGTCTCTGCCGTTTATTCTGATCGGCGACAGCGGTCAGCAGGATCCGGAGACATATCGCGACCTCATCCATGAGTTTCCGGATCGCGTGCTGTCGGTCTACATCCGAAATCTCAAACGTGACCCGCTGCGCGCAGTGGCAATTCGCAATCTCGCGGACGAAGTCGAGTCAGCCGGAAGCTCGCTGGTCTTGGCCGACGACACGCTTGCTGCCGCCCGACATGCCGTCCATAACGGGTGGATTGACGCAGGTGCGCTCGATCAGATCGCTGGTGACAGCGAGGTCGATCGGTGGCGCGCCGGCGCCCATCAGCGGGAGCGGACGGCGGTCATCGATGATCGTGTGTGAAGTGTTTGGGTTGGCCGCGCGGGATTCGCTCGTCGAGGCGCTGGCGAAGGAGCGAGCGGGGACCCCGCAGTTGAAACGAGGCGGCTCCGCGAGCGGTCGCGCGCCGAGTAGAGCGAGATCTCGCGCGGCTATCCGAGTCTTGACCCGATGATCGCCAGTGGCGTCCACATCGATGAGCTGCGGTCCGGCGATTGGGCGGCGGTGGCGGAGATCTATCGTCTTGGGATCGAAACCGAGAACGCCACCTTCGAGACCGAAGTCCCATCGTGGGATGCGTGGGACGCGGCGCACCTCGGTTGTTGCCGGTTCGTAGCGCGGATCGGAGACGATATCGTCGGGTGGGCAGCGCTGGCGCCAATCTCGCGGCGACCGGCGTACGCTGGAGTAGCCGAGGTGAGCGTGTATGTGGCGCCTTCCGCGCAGAGCGCCGGGGTGGGGCAGGCGCTGCTGGAAGCGCTCGTACAGGGATCGGAGGCCAACGGGATCTGGACCCTTCAGGGCTCCATCTTCCCGGAGAATGTCACTAGCCTCAAGCTCCACAAAGGGTGTGGTTTTCGCATCGTCGGTCGCCGCCAGCGAATCGGCCGGTTGAACGGCGTTTGGAGGGACGTGGTTCTCGTCGAGCGCCGAGGCCAGATTGAGTAGTCGCATGGGTCGCCCAACGCTCTATCTGATTGACGGTTACGCGCTCATTTATCGCTCGTACTTCGCCTTTGCGCGGAACCCGCTTCGCACCTCGAGCGGCGAGGAAACGGGTGCGACCTTCGGGATGGCGAACTTCCTGGTCAAGCTGCTCGACGAGCGCCAGCCCGATTACCTCGGCGTAATCCTCGACTCCCGCGAGCCGACCTTCCGCCATCAGCAGTTCCCCGACTACAAGGCAACGCGCGAGAAGATGCCCGACGAGCTTCGGGCACAGCTTCCGAGGATCCAACAGCTATTCGAGGCGTTTCGGGTCCCCGTGCTGGAGATCGCCCACCAGGAAGCCGATGACGTGATCGGAACGCTGGCGCGACGTGGAGCGGAGGACGGTCTCGACGTCTTTATCGTTTCGGGCGACAAGGACTTCTATCAGCTCATCGATGACCACGTGAAGCTTCTGAATCCCGGTCGGGGCGGAGTCGCCGCGGTCGGCGAAGAAGTCGTCGATGTCACTAACGCCGCCGAAAAGTTTGGCGTCGGTCCCGACCAGGTAACCGACATCCTCGGTCTGATGGGAGATTCGTCCGACAACATTCCCGGCGTTCCGGGTGTGGGTATCAAGACCGCTCGCAAGCTCGTCACCGAGTGGGGAAGCGTGGAAGGGCTATACGCCAATCTCGATCAGGCGGGTACGCCAAAGCTGCGCCAGCGGTTGACCGAGCATCGCGACGCCGCGCTCCTGTCGAAGGA